>NZ_JBHXCW010000265.1:0-10079 GCF_042725365.1 Lentzea sp. NPDC060358
TCGAGGAGGAGAGCCCGGCGCCCAACGCCTTCAGGGACACCAGGGCGACGACCGCGTAGACGACCAGCGTGATGGCCAACGAGATGACCACGGCACGAGGAATCGTCCGTTGGGGTTCGCGAACCTCCTCTCCGAGAGTGGCGATGCGCGCGTAGCCGGCGAACGCGAAGAAGAGCAGCGCGGCGGCAGGAAGGATTCCTGAGGGCAGGAACTCCGCCGGCTGCACGGCGTCGCGTGCGGTGACCGCGGTCGTGGCCAGCACGAGCAGCACGACGACCACGATCAGCCGGGTGGCCAGCGCGGACTTCCGGACACCGGTCAGGTTCAGCGCGGTGAGCGCCACGACCGCCGCCACAGCACCGGATCTGGGCAGGCCGGCATAGGTGCCGACGGTCAGCGCCATGGCCGCGCACGACGCCGTCTTGCCCAGCACGAACGCCCACCCGGCCAGGTCGCCCCAGACGCGCCCGAGGCGCTCCCTGCCGTAGACGTACGTGCCGCCCGACTGCGGGTACCGGGCGGCGAGCCAGGCGCTCGACAACGCGTTGCAGCAGGCGATCACGCCCGCGACGACGAGGCTGACGAGCAGAGCGGACCCGGCCGCCGCGGCGGCCGGGGCGAACGCGGCGAAGACGCCCGCGCCGATCATCGAGCCGAGCCCGACGAAGACGGCGTCGGTCAGGCCGAGGCTGCGGGTGAGCTGCACCCGGTCAGTGTGGAACAGGACATCCGGTGGGCTGCGCCGCGGGGAAGAAGTTCGGCAGCAGTTCACGTGTCTCGTAGTAGCGGTGGTAGACCGGGGTGAGCCCGCCCGACACGGGGGGCACGATCCAGGACCACTCCGCGGGGCAGGGGCGCCCGGCCGCCTCCTCCTTCTCCAGGTGGGTCAGGAACCTCTTCGACTCGGTGTGGTGGTCGGTGATCGTGACCCCGGCCTCGCCGAACGAGTGCAGGACGGCGCGGTTGAGCTCGACCAGAGCCCGGTCGCGCCACAACGTCGCCTCCGACGACATGTCCAGGCCCATCCGCTTGGCGATGTAGGGCAGCAGGTCGTACCGGTCGTGGTCGGCGAGGTTGCGGGCGCCGATCTCGGTGCCCATGTACCAGCCGTTGAACGGCGCCGACGGGTAGTCGATCCCGCCGATGCGCAGGCGCATGTTGCTGATCGCGGGGACGGCGTGCCACTTCACGCCGAGCGCGCCCAGCCACGGCAGGTCGGGGTGCGACAGCGGGACCTCGAGCACCGCGTCGCCGGGGATGGACACCAGCGCGGGTTCGTGCCCCTCGCAGGACACCATGAGCGGCAGCACGTCGAACGGGCCACGTATGACGGGTGGCTGCCAGCCGCGTCTGAGCGCGAGCTCGGTCAGCGCCAGGTTGCGGCCGTCGCCGAGCACCCCGCCGTCGGCGCCCCGGTAGGCGGCGTAGCGGATGATCTGCTCGTTGTGGACCACCGGGGCGTTCGTGCCGGGCTCGGCGGGGGCGAAGACCGTGATGACGGGCCGGATCTTGCCCTTGTTCGTGGCGACCCGCAGGTGCTCGACGCACTCCTTCGCCACGGCGGCGGGGGCGGACACCTCGCGCAGGTCGCGCACCTTCAGGCTGCGCCAGTAGAGGCGGCCGATGCAGCGGGAGCTGTTGCGCCAGGCGACGCGGGCGCCGAAGGTCAGTTCCTCCGTCGTGTGCCGGTAGGTGCCGGTCGCCGCGATCTCGGCGTGGACCTCGGCGAGCCGGGCCTCGACGGGACCCAGCTCCGGGTTCTCCGCGTGGTGCTGGCGGATGAAATCCTCTGCCTCGGCGATGTCGACGTCACCGAGTTTCTCGACCTGCGCCGGGGGAAGCGCCGTGAGAGAACGGGGCAAAGCGTCAGTCGGGACGGGGGTCATGCCGGGCCACCGTAGTCGCGCTTTCGTGGTGCGGAAACCGCCTCTGGTGCTACTCCATCTGGATCATCTGGCAACGTCTGACACGCTCAGAAGTCCTTGATCCCTCAACCGGGTGACAATGGATGGCACAAAGAGTGATTTCAGACCGTTACCTCACCGAAATCAAACCTTGATCGGTGATTTAGGTCACGGGGTGATTCAACCCGATCGAGTGAACTCGGTTGGCATTTCCCACGTAGCGAATGTCGTCATGCCCTTCACGGCGACCGCGGAGGGCACCACGCGGAGGACGAGGTCGCGCAGAGCCACCGCGACCGGTGACCGCAGCCCGATCCCGAACTTCCCGGCGAGGCGCGAACCCCGCCACACGGCCTGCGTTCGCGGTCGCCTCAAAGCGTCGTACCGCGCGAGGTCGCCGTTACACGCGGCCAGCGTCACCGCGTCCTCCAGCGCCATGCACGCCCCCTGCCCGAGGTACGGCGTCATCGCGTGCGCCGCATCCCCCAGCAACGCCACACGTCCCGACACGAACGTCGGCAGCAACGGCAGCGCATAGATGTCATGCCTGATCACTTCGGGCGTCGAGGACACCAGCGACGGAACCGGGTCGTGCCAGCCGCCGAACAACGCCAGCGGGTCGAGGTCCGCGCCGGCGGGCGCCACGGCGGCGACGTACCAGCAGACCCGCCCGTCGCCCAGCGGCAGGACGCCCGCTTCACCGCCGGGGCCGAGTGTCTGCGAGATGGGCAGGTCGTACGGCCCCGGCGCCACCCCTCGCCACGCCGTGGCCCCCGCGTACACCGGTCCCGGCGCGTCGGGCAGCAGCTCCGCGCGGAGGCGGCTGGCGATGCCGTCCGCCGCCACCACGAGGTCCGCGTCCAGGTCCTCAACGCTCGACACCTCGGCGTTGTTGAGCAGAACTTTCGACGGCAGCGCGCGCAGCAGCACGCCGTGCAGATCGGCCCGGTGCATCGCGATGACCTTCTCCTGACCGACATCGGGCAGGTGCACCAGCCACCGTCCGTCCGACGACCGCACACCGCCCGAGACGCGTGGCGTGCCCAGCCGGCGCACTTCGTCGTCGACACCCATCCACTCCAGCGCGCGCATCGCGTTCGGCATCACGCCCACACCGGCGCCGATCTCGCCGAACGCGGCCGCGCGCTCGCGGACCTCGACCTCCCAGCCGACGCGCCGCAACGACACCGCCGCCGCCAGCCCGCCGATGCCGCCACCCACCACGATCGCCTTCATCCCGCCTCCTCTACAGCTGTAGAGGAATCTACACCTGTAGAGTCCATGCCGAGCAGAGATGGCGGGCACATGCGAAAAGACCTGATCACCGATGCCGCGATCCGGCTGGTGGCCGAGCGGGGCATGCGGGGGCTGACCCACCGCGCGGTCGACCGGCAGGCCGGCCTGCCGGAGGGCTCCACCAGCGCGTACTTCCGCACCCGCAAGGCGCTGGTCGAGGGCTTCGTGGCGCGGCTGGCCGACCAGGAGCGCCTCGACGTGGCACCGGACCCGGCCGACGTCGCAGGCAGCATCGCGAGGACTCTCGACGGCTGGCTCGTCGAGCGCGACCGCACGCTCGCCCGGTACGCGGCGATGCTGGAGGCCACGCACCACCCCGAGCTGAGGTCGATCCTGGAGCACTCCCCGCGCGAGCAGGCCACGGCGCTCGCGCGGATGCTCGGCCACGAGGACCCGGAACGGGCGGGCGCGCACTTCACGGCGTTCCTGGAGGGCCTGCTCTTCTACCGGCTCGTCGGCGCCGGCAGCGCGCTCGGGCCGGTGCCGGGCACCGCGGAGAGCGTCGCCGACCTGCGCGCCGCCGTGGAAAAGGCGTTGCGGCCGTAAGTACCTTGGGTTCCATGGGATTCGGGTACGGGGTCTTCTACCTCTGATCCAGGACGTGTGCCTCCAGCGCAACACGTCCTGATTTCGCGTACCCGGAAGAGGATCCCCCGTGCGTTCGCACGTTCATCTGACGACCCAAGACATCACCAAGGGCTACGAGGCCGGACCCGTCGTCGACGGCATCTCGCTGACGGTCTCCGCGGGCCAGCGGCTCGGCGTCATCGGCGAGAACGGCCGCGGCAAGACCACGCTGCTCCGCCTGCTGGCCGAAGACCTGGCGCCGGACCAGGGAACCGTGGCACGCCACGGTTCGTTGAGCCTCGTACGACAGGAAATGCCGTTCCACGAAGACGAGACGGTGGGCGACCTGCTGGCCGAAGCGCTGCGCGAGAGCCGTGCCGCACTGTCCGAACTGGACAGTGCGGCGGAGCCCTTCGACGAGCAGCGCTATGAGCGGGCGCTGGCCCACGCCGAGGCCATCGAGGCGTGGGACGCCGGCCGCCGCGCCGAGATCGCACTCGAGGCGCTCGACGCGGGCCACGACAGCTCGACCCCGCTCGCGCGCCTGAGCGTGGGCCAGCGCTACCGCGTCCGGCTCGCGTGCCTGCTCGCCGAACGCGCCGACGTCCTGCTGCTCGACGAACCCACCAACCACCTCGACGCGGATGCGCTGGCGTTCCTGACCGAACGCCTGCGGCAGCACCACGGCGTGGTGGTGCTGGTGAGCCACGACCGCGCGCTGCTGGACGACGTCTGCACCCAGCTGCTCGACCTCGACCCGGCGCCGGACGGCGCGGTGCACCTGCACGGCGGCGGCTACCGGGCGTTCAAGGAGGCCAAGCGCGCCGAACGGCAGCGCTGGGAGCAGCGGTTCGCCCAGAAGGAGGCCGAGCACGGCGAGCTGGCCGACAGGGTGGAACGGGCCCGGTCGCGGCTGCAGGACGGCTGGCGGCCGCCCAAGGGCGCGTTCAAGCACAAGCGGTCCACGCGCGCGGCGAACAAGATGCGCACCGTGGCCCGCAGGCTGGAGGAGCTCGACGACCGGCGCGTCGCCGCTCCCCCGCCGCCGTTGCGCTTCAGCCCGCCGGAGCTCCCGGCGAGCGGCGACCTGCTGCACGCCACCCCGCTCGACGTGCCGGGACGGCTGCGCCTCACCGAGCCCCTCCGCCTCGGCGCGGGCGACCGGCTGCTCGTCACCGGCCCCAACGGCGCCGGCAAGTCGACGTTGCTGGCCGTCCTCGCGGGCCGGCTCGCCACGGCGTCCGGCGCGGTCCGCCACACCGGGCGCGTCGCGTTGCTGGCCCAGGAGTCCGCGTTCGAGGACGAGAACGCCCTCGCGGCCGACCTCTGCCCGCGAGCGGCCGAACTCGGCCTGCTCACGCCGGTGGACCTCGCCCGGCCGGTGTCCCGCCTGTCCACCGGGCAGCGCAGGAGGCTCGACCTGGCGGTGCTGCTGAGCAGCGGCCCGCACGTCCTGCTGCTCGACGAACCGACCAACCACCTGTCGATCGCCTTGGTCGACGAACTGACGGAAGCGTTGCGGCACACGCCCGCCGCCGTGGCCGTAGCGACCCACGACCGGCAGATGCGGACAGATTTCGCGTCCTGGCCCTCGACGACCCTCACTCCACCTTCACGGAGTAATGAAATTTATGTAGGTTCGGAAGCAGGTCTTCTGCCGAGCACTGGGAGGTGTGCGAGATGACCGAACTGATCTCCGACGAGCTGCCCATCACCCGCCAGACCCCCTTCGACCCGCCCGCCGAGGTCACCGAGATCCGCGAGAAGGCCCGCGTCAGCAGGCTGCGGTTCTCCGACGGCCACCTCGGCTGGCTCGTCACCGGCCACCGCCAGGTGCGGGAGGTGCTGGGGAGCCCGAAGTTCACGACCAACCCGAACGAGCACCACCTGCTCGACGTCCGGTTCCAGGACGAGGCGCCGCCCGAGCGGCGCGAGGTGCAGCCGGGCATGTTCCTGAACCAGGACCCGCCGGACCACACCCGCCTGCGCCGGATGCTGCAGGGCCAGTTCACCGTCCGGCGGATGAACCAGCTGGCCGAGTGGATCGGCACGATCGTCGACGACCAGCTCGAGCACCTGCGGTCGTTCGACGGCAGGGCCGACCTGGTCAAGGAGTTCGCGATGCCGGTGCCGTCACTGGTGATCTGCGCGCTGCTGGGGGTCGACTACGACGAGCGGCACCGCTTCCAGGAGGACACGGCGAAGCTGCTGAGCCTGGAGTCGACGTTCAAGGAGGCCATGGCGGCCCTGGCGCGCATCCAGGAGTTCATGGGCGAGCTGATCGTCCGCAAGAGGGCGAAGCCCGGCGACGACATGATCAGCGACCTGCTCGCCACCGGGGAGCCGACGGACGAGGAAGCGGCCAACATGGCGCTGCTGCTCCTGCTCGCCGGGCACGAGACGACGGCGAACATGCTGGGCCTCGGCACGTTCACCCTGTTGCAGCACCCCGACCAGCTCAAGATCCTCAAGGACGAGCCGGAGGTCCTCGACAACGCCGTCGAGGAGCTGATGCGGTACCTGTCGATCATCCACTTCGGACCGGCGCGCACCGCGGCCGAGGACGTGGAGATCGACGGGCACCTGATCAGGGCGGGCGACACGGTGGTGGTGCACGTGCCGGTCGCGAACCGCGACCCGGAGAAGTTCCCCGGCAACCCCGAGGAGCTCGACCTGCGCAGGCCCGCGTCCGGGCACGTCGCGTTCGGCCACGGCATCCACCAGTGCCTGGGCCAGCAGCTCGCGCGCATCGAGATGCGGATCGGGTTCTCGAAGCTCTTCGCCGCGTTCCCGGACCTGCGGCTCGACGTCGCGCCCGACGAGGTGCCGCTGCGCACCGACATGGGGATCTACGGAGTGCACTCGTTGCCAGTAGCGTGGTCGTCATGAGGATTTCCGTTGACCAGTCGAAGTGCTGCGGTTCGGGGATGTGCGTCCTGACCGACCCGGACCTCTTCGACCAGAGCGAGGACGACGGCACGGTGGTGCTCCTGGTGCAGGAGCCCGACGCCGAGCACGAGGCGACCGCGAAGGAAGCGGCCGGCCTGTGCCCGGCAGGAGCCATCACCGTCAGCTGACCGCCCGCCGAGAGCTGCCAGGCGACGACATGTGCCCCGTCGCCTGGCACCCACGACTGCCCGCGCCGCGGTCAGCCGGAAGCGGCCCGCAGCTCGTCGGCCTCTCCCTGCAACCCCGCCGCCACCAGGGTTTCCTCCGCCTGCCGCCAGTGCTCGCGGGCCTCTCCGCCCTGGCCGGAGCGCGCGAGCGCGGTGCCCAGCACCCGCAGCGCACGGCCGAGCTCCGGCGGCGAGTCCATCTCGCGGGCCTCGTCCACCGCTAGCGACGCGAGGCGCAGCGCCTCCTCCGCCGACGGCGCGAGCCCGGACCTCAGGCGCCACACCCAGATGCGGCCCTGCCGGTCGTCGTGGGACTCGAAGAACTCCCACGCCCGGTCCAGCTGCTCCGCGGCCTGCGAGGGCCGGTCGAGCCGGACGAGGGTGTCCGCGAGGAACAGCCGGATGTTCGCCGCCATGTCCGGGTCGCCGAGCTTCTGCGCCGCCCCGAGCGAGGACCTCAGGAGCTCCTCCGACGCCGCCAGCTCGCCGGTGAACTGGTGCAGCCGCCCCAGTTCCAGCGTCGCCATCAGCTCGCTCTGCTCGTCGCCGAGGCCGCCCGCGATCCGCCGCGCCCGTTCCAGGTAGCCGGACGCCGCGGTGAGCTCGCCCGCCCGCCGTTCGATCGCGCCCAGTGAGCACAGGACCTCGACCTCGCCGTGCGGGTTGCCGGCCGCGACGAACCGGGTCATGGCCTCGCGGTGCGCCTCGCGGGCCTCGGCGGACCGGCCGCCCCACTCGTGCATCCAGCCCGTGCCGGACCAGGCGTAGGCCTCGCCCCACACGTCACCGGCGGCGGCGAAACCCTCCCGCGCCGCCCGGAAGTCCTCCGACGCCGCCGCGTAGTCGTGCTGCCGCGCGCGCAGGATCCCCCGCTGCTGCAGGAGAACGGGCCTGCGCTCCGGTGGCGCGCAGGCCAGCCCGAGGTCGTTGAGCTGCTCCCAGTCGTCGAACCGGGCCCGCAGGTCGCAGAACGCCGCCGACCGGATCGCGAGCTCCGCCGCCTGCGCGCCGAGGCCGAGATCGGCGGCCTGGACGGCCAGGGCGTGGACGTTCTGCCACTCCGCGTCGAACCAGGCGGCCGGGTCGCCGGGACCGAACGGCTCCAGCGCCGGGGTCCGCAGCCGGATCATCTGGTGCGGCAGCCCGGCGTCCGCCCGCGTCACGAGGTCGAGCCACTGCTCGAACAACGCCTTCAGGGCGACGGCCGGGTCCTCGGTGGCCACCTCCCTGCCGAAGGCGCGCAACAGGTCGTGCAGCCGGTAGCGCACCTGGCCCAGCCCGTCACGGCCCGCGCACTCCACCAGCCGTGCGTCGACGAGCGCCTCGACGTGGTCCTCCGCGTCGCCGGGGCCGAGGCCGAGCAGCGGCTCCGCCGTCCACGCCGGGAAGTCCGGGGTGGAGACCAGCGCCAGTTTCCAGAACGCCTCCCGGTGTGCGGAGTCGAGGCCGTCGTAGGACAGCGCCAGGCAGGCCCGCACGTCGAGGTCGCCCAGCGCCAGCTCGTCGAAGCGGCGGCGTTCGTCGGACAACCGGCCGGCGAGCTGCGCGAGCCGCCAGTGCGGGCGGGCGACCAGCCGGGCCGCCGCCACCCGCAGGGCCAGCGGCAGCCGGCCGCAGTACGCCACGATCTCCTGCGCCGCGGCGGGTTCCGCGGCGCACCGGGCCTCGCCGGCCACGGCCCGCAGCAACGCGAGCGCGTCGTCGGGCGGCAGCACCGCGAGCGGCACGACGTGCGCCGCCTCCAGCCCCGCGAGCGCCGCCCGTGACGTCACCAGCGCCGCGCTCGACGGCGTCACCGGCAGCAGCGGCCGCACCTGCGCCTCGCCGGCCGCGTTGTCGAGCACCACCAGGACCCGCCGGTCCGACAGCAGGTCCCGGTACAGGTCGACGCGATCCTCCACAGTGGACGGAATGGCACCACCGGGCACGCCGAGGCCGCGCAGCAACCGGTCCAGCGCCGCGGCCGGTCCGACGGGCTGCTGTTCGCCGCCACGCAGGTTCAGGTGCAGCCGGCCGTCCGGGAACGCGTCGCGCACGGCGTGCGCGCAGTGGACCGCCAGCGCGGTCTTGCCGACGCCGCCGGGTCCGGTGATCGTCCACGTGCCCCCGCCGCGCACCCCGGCGGTGAGCAGGGCGACCTCGTCGGCACGGCCGGAGAAGTCCCCCAGCGCGGGCGGCAGCCAGGACGGTCCGGACTGGACGGAGACCGGCGCGGACGACCCGGCGAGCACCTCCGCGTGCAGCGCGCGCAGTTCCCGGTTGGGGTCGATGCCGAGCTCGTCGGCGAGCACCTCGCAGGCCCGGCGGAACACGTCGAGGGCCTGCGCCTGCTGGCCGCCGCGGTGCAGCGCGAGCATGAGCTGGAACCAGAACCGTTCGCGCAGCGGGTGTTCCGCGACCAGCGAGCGCAGCTCGTCGACGACCTGGTCGTGCCGGCCGAGGTGCAGCTCGGCGTCGTTGCGGCGCTCCAGCACCTCCCAGCGCTGCTCGGTGAGGCGCTGCACGTCGGTCTGCTCCATCCGCAGCGACGAGACCTGGTCGAGGGCGGGCCCGCGCCACAACGCCGCGGCGGCGCCGAGCAGCCGGGCCTCGGTCTCCGGGTCGGGCGCGCGGCGGGCCTCGGCGCGCAGCCGCTGGAACGTCAGCAGGTCGAGCTGGTCGTCGTCGAGGTGGATCGAGTAGCCGGTCGGCCAGGTGCGGATCAGCTTGCGGTCCGCGGCGTCGTCGAGGGACTGCCGCAGCCGCATGACGTAGGTCTGCAGGGTCGCGCGCGCCGCGCCGGGAGGCTTGTCGCCCCAGAGGTGTTCCATGAGCTCGGCTGACGAAACCGGCGCGTTGGCCTTCATCAGCAGCGCCGCGAGCAGCACGCGTTGTTTGGCCGAACGCAGTTCCACGGGTCGCCCGGAGTCGATGACCTGCAACGATCCGAGAACTCCGAACTCCCACCGCCGCTGCATGCGCCCGATCCTAACCAGCGGGTAACCGCGCGTGTCAGCGAAAAGTCAGCGGGTCACGTGATGCTTCTCGCCCATGGGAGGGACAACCTGCACCGCCGCCCGCGCGTTGCTACTGGGCCTGTTCGACGTGAGCGACACCGTGCCGCGGACCGAGTTCCGCGGCTGACCACCAGAGCCGGAGCCGCCCCCGACGGGGTGCCGCTCCGAACGCGGCGCCGCCGGGATCCGCAGCCCAACCT
>NZ_JBHXCW010000266.1:0-10016 GCF_042725365.1 Lentzea sp. NPDC060358
GAAAACGACAAATACATCACAAGGGCTCAGAACAGGCGGAACTCGTCCGGCTCGATCCCGCGCAACGCGTCGTAGTCGAGCACCACGCACCGGATCCCGCGGTCCTCCGCGAGCACGCGGGCCTGCGGCTTGATCTGCTGCGCCGCGAACACCCCGGCGACCGGCGCCAGCAGCGGGTCGCGGTTCAGCAGCTCCAGGTACCGGGTCAGCTGCTCGACGCCGTCGATGTCGCCCCGGCGCTTGATCTCGACGGCCACGGACGAGCCGGAGGCGTTGCGGCACATCAGGTCCACCGGGCCGATGGGGGTCGGGAACTCGCGGCGCACCAGCGTCCAGCCCTCGCCCAGGGTGGTGACGTGCTCGGCGAGCAGCTTCTGCAGGTCGGCCTCGACGCCGTCCTTCTGCAGGCCCGGCTCGGGGCCCAGCTCGTGCTTCGAGTCGTGCAGCACCTCGTCGAGGGTGATGATCAGCCTCTCCCCCGCCTTGTTCTGCACCGTCCAGATGTCCGGGTCCTCGATCAGCCAGCAGGGCGGGCTCATCCAGTTCAGCGGCTTGTAGGCGCGGTCGTCGGAGTGGATCGACACCGACCCGTCGGCCTTGATGAGCAGCAGTCGCTGGGCCATGGGCAGATGGGCGGTGAGTCGGCCTACGTAGTCGACCTTGCAACGAGCGATGACGAGACGCACCGCGACAGGCTACGGGGTGTGTCCAGAATCCGGACGTTAGGTACGGTCCGTGCCGTGGAAAGCCTCGGCACCCGTCAGGTGTACGCAAACCCGTGGATGACCGTCAGGGAAGACCCGATCCGCCGCGCGGACGGCACTGAGGGCATCTACGGCGTGGTCGACAAGCCCGACTACGCACTGGTCATCCCGCTCGACGGCGAGCGCATCCGCCTCGTCGAGCAGTTCCGCTACCCGCTCGGGCTGCGCCGCTGGGAGTTCCCCCAGGGCACCGCGCCCGACCGCGCCGACTCCGACCCGCTGGAGCTGGCCGGCCGCGAGCTGCGCGAGGAGACCGGGCTGCGCGCCGGCAAGATGATCGAGCTCGGTCTGCTCGACGTCGCGCCCGGCATGACGTCGCAGCGCGGCCGCGTGTTCCTCGCGACCCAGCTCACGGAGGGCTTCCACGAGCGGGAGCTCGAGGAGCAGGACATGCGCTCGGCGTGGTTCGCGCGGGCCGACTTCGAGGCGATGATCGCCAAGGGCGAGATCACCGACGCGCAGTCGATCGCCGCCTACACGCTCCTGCTGCTGCACGAGCACTCCCAGCCCTAGAGCCGGAAGGCCGCCCGGTACGCGTGCGGTGAGGTCCCGGTGATCCGCTTGAACCTGTCGCGGAACGCCGTGGCCGACCCGAACCCCACCCTGCTCGCGATCAGCTCGACCGGGTCCTTCGTCGTCTCCAGCAGGTGCTGCGCCTGGCGAACTCTCGTCCGGTGCAGCCACTGCAGCGGCGTGGTCCCGGTCTGCTCGCGGAAGCGGCGGTTCACCGTCCGTGTGCTCATGCCCGCCTGCCGCGCCAGGTCCTCCAGCGTCAGCTCACGGGCGGCGTGCGCCTCCATCCAGCGCAGCAGCGGTTCGAGCTCGGTTCCCTGCGGCGCCGCGGGTGGCGTCACGATGAACTGCGCCTGCCCGCCCTCGCGTTCCAGCGGCATCACGGCCCGGCGCGCCGCGTCGGCCGCCACCGCGGACCCGTGGTCGCCGCGGATCATGTGCAGGCAGAGGTCGAGGCCCGCCGAGGCTCCGGCGGAGGTCAGGAACTGGCCGTTGTCGACGTAGAGCACGTCCGGGTCCACCTCGATCGACGGGTGCCGCGCCGCCAGTTCCGCCGCGGCGGCCCAGTGCGTCGTCGCCCTCAGCCCGTCCAGCAGCCCGGTCGCCGCGAACACGAACGCGCCCGAGCAGATCGACGCGATCCTGGCTCCCCTCGCGGCGGCGGCGCGCACCGCCTCGAGCACCCGTTCCGGCACGACGAGGTCCGGCGCGTGGCCCGGCAGCACGACCGTGTCCGCTTCGGACAGCAACTCCAGGCCGTGCGGGACCTTCAGCTCGAAGAGCGCGGACCGGACCGTCCTCTTCGGACCGCAGAGCCGGACCCGGTACCGGCCCGTCCAGCCGAACGCGTCGATCGGGACGGCGAAGTCGAACGGGATGACGCTGTCCATCACCACCACGGCAACCTGATGCACGCCCTCCACCGTAGCTGGCGAGAATCCGTTGGAACATGGCATTCCAGCCAGTTCCGACCCGCCGGTCGCGCCCCTACGGTTTCGACCGACGACAGGAGGAGGGGCGGATGTTCGCTCAGGTGGTGCTGTTCGACGGGTTCGACCCGCTGGACGCGATCGGACCGTACGAAACGGTGCTGGCAGGGGGAATCCAGGCGGAACTGGTGACCGTCGAGGGCCCGCGCGAGGTGCCGAGCGGTGTGGGGTTCTCCCTCGGGGCCACGGCTGCGCTCGACCCGGAACGCGCCGGCATCGTGCTCGTCCCCGGAGCGGCGGGAACGTCGAACGACGAGATCCTCGCGCTGCTCTCGAAGGCCGCTCCCACGCTCGCGGGCCCGGTAGGGCGGGCGCTCGGCGCCGACGGCGTCACGGTGGCCACGGTGTGCGGCGGCTCGCTGGCCCTCGCGATGGCCGGGCTGCTCGCCGGGCGGACCGCGACGACCAACCACCTCGGCCTGGAGGCCCTCGCGAGCCTGGGGGTGACCGCGGTCCCCGCCCGCGTCGTCGACGACGGCGACCTGGTCACCGCGGCCGGTGTGACCTCCGGCATCGACCTCGGGCTCTACCTGGTCGAACGCGAGGTGGGTGCGCGGAAGGCGGTCGAGGTCGAGCGGCTGCTCGCCCACGAGCGGCGCGGCACGGTCTGGAGCGCGGCGTGAGCAAGCTGTTCCTCTCGCTGCACGTGCTCGCGGCGATCATCGCCATCGGACCGGTCACCGTCGCGGCGAGCATGTTCCCCAAGGCCGTCCGGGAGGACGGCGACCCCGGGCTCCTGCACCGGATCTGCCGCGGCTACGCGCTCATCGGCATCTCGGTGCCGGTGCTGGGGCTGGCGACGGCCGGCGTGATGGGCGTGACCGGCCACCCGTGGGTGGTCGTGTCGATCGCGCTCACCACCGCCGCCGCGTTCCTGCTCGCTCTCAAGATCATCCCCGGCCAGGAGAAGGCCCTGAAGACCAACGACGTCGGGCACCTCGCCATGCACACAGGCGTGTTCAACCTGCTGTGGGCGACCGTGACCGTGCTGATGGTCCTGCGGCCGGGGTCGACGACCGGTGCCTAGCGGTCCGCCACCGGCCGCACGACGACCTCGTTGACGTCGACGGACTCGGGCTGCGAGATCGCGTACGCGATGGCGTCGCCGATCGCCGACGCGGGCAGCGCGTTCTTGCGGTACTCCGCCATGAACGACGCCGCGTGGTCCTCGGTGATGGTGTCCGCCAGCTCGGACTGGGTGACACCGGGCGAGATCACGGTGACGCGCAGGTTGTCGCGTTCCTGGCGCAGTCCCTCGGACAGCGCCCACACCGCGTACTTGGTCGCGCAGTACACCGCGGCCGTCGGCGTGACGAGGTGCGCGCCGATCGAGGCGACGTTCACGACGTGCCCGCCGCCGGTGAACAGGGGCAGCACGGCGGCGAGGCCGTTCAGCACGCCCTTGATGTTCACGTCCACCATGCGGTCCCACTCGTCGACCTTCAACGAGTCCATGAGGGACAGCGGCATCACGCCCGCGTTGTTCACCAGCACGTCGACGTGGCCGTACTCGGCGACGGCCGCATCCACAAAGGACTGGAAGGACTCGCGCGAGGTCACGTCGAGCGGCGCGTAGGCGGCGCCGATCTCGGTCGCCAGCGCCTTCAGCCGGTCCTCGCGCCGGGCGCCGAGGAACACCTTGTGCCCCGCCTTCGCGAGGATGCGGGCCGTGGCCTCGCCGATGCCGCTGGAAGCTCCACTGATCAGAACGACTTTGCTCATGGCCACAACACTCGGCGCTCGCTCCGATGCCTACCAGGACACCTTCTGCCTAGGTGTGGCACACCCAGGCAGCGCGCGGCGGCACCGCATAGGCTCGCACCCATGCTCGGCGAGTTCCTGAAAGCACACCGCGCCCGCGTCAACCCCGAGGTCGCCGGCCTCCCGAGTCACACCCAGCGCAAGGTCAAGGGCCTGCGGCGCGAGGAGGTCGCGGTGCTCGCCGGCGTGAGCGCGGACTACTACGCCCGGCTCGAACAGGGCCGCGAGACCAACCCGTCGGCGCAGGTCCTCGACGCGCTGAGCCGGGCGTTGCAGCTCGACACCGACGCCCGCGCGCACATGCACCGCCTCGCCGGCGTGGTCGCGGAAGAGGGCCATGCGACCGACAAGGTGAGTCCGGAACTGCGGCAGCTCATCAGCGGCATGCTCGACATGCCGGCGTTCGTCATGAGCTCCTACCTGGACGTGCTCGCCACCAACGCCCTGGCCGACGCCCTGTACGAACCGTTCGAGCCGGCCGACAACCTGGCCAGGATGGCGTTCCTCGACCCCGTCGCCCCGAGCTTCTACCCGCGCTGGAACTGGGTCGCGCAGAGCACGGTCGGCAACCTGCGGCTGACGGCCGACCCGAACTCCGCGCGCCTGGCCCGGATGGTCGCGGAACTCAGCCGGAACCCGGTGTTCAAGGAGCTGTGGGAGAACCACGAGGTGCGC
Organism: Lentzea sp. NPDC060358; assembly: GCF_042725365.1. Lineage (NCBI taxonomy): Bacteria > Bacillati > Actinomycetota > Actinomycetes > Pseudonocardiales > Pseudonocardiaceae > Lentzea > Lentzea sp. NPDC060358. Next base: position 4,703 of record NZ_JBHXCW010000266.1, read on the forward strand.
GGGAAGACCCAGGACGCCAAGGAGTTCGTGCACCCGGCGGTCGGTCCGCTCAAGCTGACCTACCACTCGTTCGACGTGCGCGAGGCCCCCGGCCAGTTCCTCGTGGTCTACCAGGCGGAGCCGGGCCCGAACGCCGACGCGCTGCGGCTGCTCGCGACTAGTCGGGCCACACGGGAGGCCGCTTCTCCAGGAACGACGCCCGTCCCTCTGTGGCTGACGGGGACTGCGAAGTCTCGGCCATGACGTTCAGCGCGACCTCGTAGGCATCGGCCTCCGGCCGGTCGAGCTGCGCGTAGATGGTCCGCTTGCCGATCGCCTTCGACGCCCGGCTCCCCCGCGTGGCGCGTGCCAGCAGGTCGTCCACGGCGGCGTCCAGATCGTCGGCCGGCACGGCGCGGTTGATCAGGCCCCACTCCACCGCCGTGGCCGCGTCGACCACGTCCCCGGTGAGCACGAGTTCCATCAACCGCTTGCGCCCGATCGAACGGGCCACCGGCACCGCGGGCGTGTGGCAGAACCACCCGGCTTTGCCGCCGGGCAACGAGAACCCGGCGGTGTCGGCCGCGACCGCGAGGTCGCACGAGGCCACCAGCTGGCACCCGGCCGCCGTCGCCAGCCCCTGCACCCGTGCGATCACCACCTGGGGCGCGGACTGGATGGTCTTCATCAGCACGGTGCACAGCTCCAGCAGCTGCCGCACACCTTCCTCGTCCCGTGCGTGCACGTCCGCGAAGTCGTGCCCGGCGGAGAACACCGGCCCCTCGGCGGCCAGCACGATGCCCGCCGCGTCCGAGGTGCGGGCCTCGCGGAACGCGTCCAGCAGTTCGCTCAGGTGCTCCGCGGACAGCGCGTTGCGCTTGGCCGCGCGGTTCATCGTGATCCGGACTGCCGACCCGTCCCGCGCAACGTCCACCATTCCGCGACAGTAAGGCCCTACGCGGGAGAACGCACCTCCCGGATCACGGTGACGATCTCGTCCATGATCTCGGTCAGCTCGTAGTCCTTGGGCGTGAACACCCGCGCCACCCCGCGCTCGCGCAGCTTCGCGGCGTCGTCCGGCGGGATGATGCCGCCGACGATCACCGGGATGTCCCCGGCACCGGCCGCGCGCAGCCCCTCGACCACCGCGGGCACGACCTCGAGGTGCGACCCGGACAGGATCGAGAGGCCGACGACGTGCACGTCCTCCTGCACGGCGGCGGCCACGATCTGCGCCGGGGTGAGGCGGATGCCCTGGTAGACGACCTCGAAACCGACGTCGCGGGCCCGCACGGCCACCTGCTCGGCGCCGTTGGAGTGCCCGTCGAGGCCCGGCTTGCCGACCAGCATCCGCAGCCGTTCGCCGAGCTCCTCGCCCGTCGCCCGCACCCGGTCGCGCACCCGTGCGATCTCCGAGCCCGCCTCACCGGACGCCGAGGCGCCGGAGACACCGGTCGGCGCCCGGTACTCGCCGAACGTCTCGCGCAACGCCTGGGACCACTCCCCCGTCGTCACGCCGGCCCGCGCGCACGCCAGCGTCACCTCGACGAGGTTGCGGTCGGTCTTCGCGGCCTCGCGCAACGCCTCCAGCGACGCCTCGACCGCGGCGCCGTCGCGGTGCGCACGCCATTCGCGGATCGCCTCGACCGCGTGCATCTCGACGATCGGGTCGATGGTCTCGATCGCGTTCGCGCCCTCGGCCTGCAACGGCGACGGCTCGGTCGTGTCGAACCTGTTGACCCCGACCACGACCTCCTCGCCGGACTCGACACGGCGACGGCGGTCCGCCAGCGACGACACCAGCTGCGACTTCATGTAGCCGGACTCGACGGCCGCGACCGCACCGCCCATCGCCTGCACGCGGTCGATCTCCTCGCGCGCACCGGCGAGGATCTCGTTCACCTTGGCCTCGATGACGGGCGAGCCGTCGAAGATGTCGTCGTACTCCAGCAGGTCCGTCTCGAACGCGAGCACCTGCTGCATGCGCAACGCCCACTGCTGGTCCCACGGGCGCGGCAGGCCGAGGGCCTCGTTCCACGCCGGCAGCTGGATCGCGCGCGCACGGGCGTTGCGGGACAACGACACCGCGAGCATCTCCAGCACGATGCGCTGGACGTTGTTCTCCGGCTGCGCCTCGGTCAGGCCGAGCGAGTTGACCTGCACGCCGTAGCGGAACCGGCGGTGCTTCGGGTTCTCGACGCCGTAGCGCTCGCGCGTGATCTCGTCCCAGAGCTGGGCGAACGCGCGCATCTTGCACATCTCCTCGACGAACCGCACCCCGGCGTTCACGAAGAAGGAGATGCGGGCGACGACGTCACCGAACTTCTCCTGCGGCACCTGGCCGGAGTCGCGCACCGAGTCGAGGACCGCGATCGCCGTGCACATCGCGTACGCGACCTCCTGCGCCGGCGTCGCGCCGACCTCCTGGAGGTGGTAGCTGCAGATGTTGATCGGGTTCCACTTCGGCACGTTCGACACGGTCCACGCGACCATGTCGGTGATCAGCCGCAGCGACGGTCCCGGCGGGAACACGTACGTGCCGCGGGACAGGTACTCCTTGATGATGTCGTTCTGCGTCGTGCCGGCCAGCGCCGCCGGGTCCGCGCCCTGCTCCTCGGCGACGGTGACGTAGAGCGCGAGCAGCCACATGGCCGTCGCGTTGATCGTCATCGACGTGTTGGCGCCGCCGAGCGGAATTTGGTCGAAGAGCTGCCGCATGTCGCCGACGTGGCTGACCGGCACGCCGACCTTGCCGACCTCGCCCTTCGCCAGCTCGTCGTCGGGGTCGTACCCGGTCTGCGTGGGCAGGTCGAACGCGACCGACAGGCCGGTCTGGCCCTTGGCGAGGTTGCGCCGGTAGAGCGCGTTGGAGGCGGCGGCCGAGGAGTGACCCGCGTACGTGCGCATCACCCAGGGGCGGTCGCGCTCACGGTCAGCTGGGTACGGCACAGCACCTCCCACAACGTCGGTTGCTCGGAGCGTACTGGCCGGTAACTGCCGTCGCGCGTGCGCTTGCTCACTGAATCGAGACCAGTGGGAGCATGATGAAGAGGTGACGGGCATCTACCAGACCGCGGTCGTCTTCGGCGCGCTCGGCTTGCTGGCCCTGGTGTTGCGGTACTTCGCGGGCAACGACAGACGAGCGGTGCCGGATCCCGACGGCACCGACTTCGGGCTGCTGAGCGAGGTCGCGCTCGTGCCCACCGAGGAGGCGGCGATCGTCCTCGTGCGCAAGCTCAAGGTGAACGGGGTGCGCGCCACGCGTTCGCGCAACGCCCCCTACCGGATCATGGTGTTCCCGCAGGACGTCGCGAACGCGCGGCTCGTGCTGAAGACCTAGGAGCTGACCCGCTCCACGTCGGCGCCCAGCTTGCGGAGGTTCTCCACGAAGCCCGGGTAGCCGCGCTCGATGTGGAAGATCTCGTAGACCTCGGTGGCCCCGTCCGCGCACAGCCCGGCGAGCACCAGCCCGGCACCGGCGCGGATGTCCGACGCCCACACCGGCGCGCTCGACAGCTTCTCGACGCCGCGGATCACGGCGTGGTGGCCGTCGGTGCGCGCGTCGGCGCTGAGGCGGATCATCTCGTCGATGAACCGGAACCGCGCCTCGAACAGGTTCTCGGTGATCATCGACGTGCCCTCGGCGACCGCGGACAGCGCGATCGCGAACGGCTGGTTGTCGGTGGCGAAGCCGGGGTACGGCAGCGTCACGAAGTCGACGGCCTGCGGCCTGCCGTCCATGACGACCCGGAAGCCCTCGTCCTCACCCTCGTAGACGGTCACCTCGGCGCCCGCCATCCGCAGCTTCTCGAGCACGAGGTCGAGGTGGTGCGGGTTCACACCGCGCACGCGCACGTCGCCGCGCGTCATGGCGGCGGCGAACCCCCACGTGGCCCCGACGATCCGGTCGCCGATGACGCGGTGCTCGGTCGGCTTGAGCTCGGTGACGCCGTGCACGGTCAGCGTGGACGTGCCGGCGCCCTCGATGTTCGCGCCCATCTGCGTGAGCATCAGGCAGAGGTCGACGATCTCGGGCTCGCGCGCGGCGTTGTCGATGACCGTCGTGCCGTCGGCCAGCACGGCCGCCATCAGGATGTTCTCGGTGGCCCCCATGCTGGGGAAGTCGAGCCAGATCTGCGCGCCGTGCAGCCCCTCGGCCTCGGCGACGATGCAGCCGTGCTCGATGCCGGTCGTGGCGCCGAGCTTCTCGAGCCCGCTCTGGTGCATGTCGAGCGGCCGCGACCCGATCGCGTCGCCACCCGGCAGCGCCACGACGGCGCGCTTGCACCGCCCGACGAGCGGCCCGAGCACGCAGATGGACGCCCGCAGCTTGCCCATCGCCTCGGAGTCGGCGTGGTAGCTGAGCTCGGCGGGGGTGGTGATCCTCGCCACGTCCCCTTCGAGCTCGACCTGGCACCCGAGGCTGCGCAGCGCGTCGGCCATCAGGGGCACGTCGAGGATGTCCGGGCAGTTGGTGATGGTCGTGGTGCCCTCGGCGAGCAGGGCGGCCGCCATCAGCTTCAGGACGCTGTTCTTGGCTCCGACGACGTCAACCTCGCCGACCAGACGTGCGCCACCGTGTACCCGGAAATGCTCGCTCACGCGGCAATCCTACGTACGGCCATAGAGTGCCGGTCATGGCGGTGCATCTCACGAAGATCTACACGCGAGTGGGCGACGACGGCACGACCGGTCTGGGCGACTTCTCCCGGGTCCCGAAGACGGACCCGCGCATCGAGGCGTACGCGGACGTGGACGAGACCAACGCGTCCCTGGGCGTGGCCCTGGCGCTGGGCAACCTGGCGGACGACGTGGTCGAGGTCGTGCGCAAGGTCCAGAACGACCTGTTCGACGTCGGTGCGGACCTCTGCACCCCGATCGTCCCCGACCCGGAGTACCCGCCGCTGCGCGTGACCCAGGCCTACGTGGACCGCCTGGAGGGCTACTGCGACACGTTCAACGAACGCCTGGGCAAGCTCGACTCGTTCATCCTGAACGGCGGCACCCCGGGAGCGGCCCTGCTGCACCAGGCCCGCACGATCGCCCGCCGGGCGGAACGGCGCGCGTGGTCGCTCGTCGAGGCGGACGCCGAGCGCACGAACGTGCTCACGGCGAAGTACCTGAACCGCCTGTCGGACCTGCTGTTCATCCTGGCCAGGGTGGCGAACCCGGACGGCGACGTCCTGTGGCAGCCGGGCGAGAACGCCTAGTGCGGTGACCACAATCCTCACCGGGTTCTGCGCGGCCCGGGTGGACGCCTCGCGGCACCTCCCCCGCACCCCCGTACCACCAGTACGAGGGTGCGGGGGAGGCACCACGATGCATCGCCCCGGAC
>NZ_JBHXCW010000267.1:0-9974 GCF_042725365.1 Lentzea sp. NPDC060358
GGTCCCCGCCCCCTTGCCGTGTGCCTGTGTCCTACTTCCCGCCGGTCTGCGGGTTGTAGTCCGAAATGCCGCCCCACCGCCCGACGGGGATCACGATCACGCGCGCCTTGCCGACGACGTTGGCGATCGGGATCGCGCCGTCCGCGGGGGTCGGGTCGCCGTGCTTGCGCGAGTCGGACGAGTTGTTGCGGTTGTCGCCCATCACCCACAGCTTGCCCGCGGGGACGGTGACCTTCTCGAACGAGTCCTGCTGGCGCGGGCCGCCGCCGAAGTTCAGGTACGGCTCGTCCAGCGGCTTGCCGTCGACCATCACGCGGCCCTGGTCGTCGCAGCACTCGACGGTCTGGCCGCCGACGGCGATGACGCGCTTGATGAAGTCCGTGCCGCTGGGCTCGGACAGGTTCACCATCGAACCCAGGTCCTGCAGGGTGCCGACCACGAAGTTCGGGGGCTCCTTGCCGCCGGTCCAGTTCGGCGGGCCGCGGAAGACGATCACGTCGCCGGGACGCGGGTCGTTGAACAGGTACGTGATCTTCTCGACCAGCACCTTGTCGTTCACGCAGCCCGTGCAGCCGTGCAGCGTCGTCTCCATCGAGGCCGACGGGATGACGAACACGCGTGCGACGAACGTCTGGATGACCACGGTCAGCAGCAGCGCCACGCTGAAGATGACCAGCAGTTCCTTCCAGAACGGCTGCTTCTTCTTCGCCTTCTTCCGCGAGAACTTCGGCGTCGAGTCGTCGTGGGACGACTCGTACGAGGAGGAAGAGGACGAACGGGACGTCGAGAAGCGCGTGGTGCGCGCAGTGCCGTCTCCGGCGGGAGGCGTCGTCTCCCAGCTCGACGAAGAATCGTCGTTCACGCGATGACTCACACGCCCCACCTTACGGACGTCCGGGTAGGCGCAACGTGAACAGGGCACCGCCTTCGGGGGCTCTGCCCGCCGTCGCCGTGCCGCCGTGCCGTTGTGCCACCTGCTTGACGATGGCCAGTCCCAGGCCGGATCCGGGCAGGGTCCTCGCCTCGGACGAACGGTAGAACCGCTCGAAAACGTGAGGTAGATCGGCGTCCGCGATGCCGGGGCCCGCGTCCGCCACTTCCACCACGGCGCTGCCGTCGCCCACCTGGCGGAGGTTCAGCCGCACCGATGAACCCGAAGGGCTGAACTTCACCGCGTTGTCGAGGAGGTTCAGCACCGCGCGTTCGAGAGCACTCGAATCACCCAGAAGTGTCCACGGTTGCAGCTGCACGTCGAACGTCACGGCGTTCGAGGCGCGGCGGCGCGCGCGGTCCAGCGACCGTTCTACCACCTCGACGAGGTCGACGGGCTCGTGGATGACCTGCGGCGCGTCCTCGCGGGCGAGTTCGACCAGGTCACCGATCAGCGTGGTCAGCTCGTCGAGCTGGCCGCGGACGTCCGACTGGATCTCCGTTTTGTCCTCTTCGGACAGAGTGGGGGAATCCGGGCGTTCCGAGGCGAGCAGCAGCTCCAGGTTCGTGCGCATCGAGGTCAGTGGCGTGCGCAGCTCGTGGCCCGCGTCGGCGACCAGGCGGCGCTGCCGTTCCTGGGACTCCGCGACCGCGCCGAGCATCGCGTTGAAGCTGTGCGTCAGCCGGGCCAGCTCGTCGTCGCCCGACACCGGGATCGGCCGCAGGTCGCCGGTGTTCGCGACCCGTTCGGTGGCCTCCGTCAGCCGTTGCACCGGGCGCAGGCCCGTGCGCGCGACCGCCGTGCCCGCGATGGCCGCGAGCAGCACCCCGGCGCCGCCGATGAGCAGCAGGACCACGCTGAGCTTGGCCAGCGTCGTGCGCTGCGGCGACATCGACTGGGCGATGATGATCGCCTGGTCCGGCTGGTACTTGACGGCGATGACGCGCGACTCGGTCTTGTGGTCGGTCCAGATGTACTCGTCGCGCTCGCCCTGGGCGACGTCCCACGCCTCCTCGACCGTGGGCGGCCGGTCGGAGCCCTGCGGGTACAGCAGCTGGCCGCTGCCGGCGAGCAGCACGCCCATCTTCACGTCGCCCGCCGCGAGGAACGCCGCGGGGTACTTGCCGACGAAGTCCGGCGTGTTGATCTTCTCGCCGGCCGCGACGGCCACCGCGCGCGTGCGCAGGCTCTCGTCCAGCGCGTCGTACACGCTCTTGCGCACGATCATGTACGCGCCGAACGACACCAGCGCGACGGCCCCGGCGACGCAGAACGCGGCCAGCCAGGTGACCCGGGCCCGCAGCGACGCCTTCTGCAGGCGCCCCTGGGGTTCGAAGATCACGGAGGCGTCTCCCGCAGGACGTAGCCCACCCCGCGCACCGTGTGGATCAGCCTCGGCTCGCCCTCCGACTCCGTCTTGCGGCGCAGGTACCCCACGTAGACCTCGAGAGCGTTGCCCGAGGTCGGGAAGTCGTATCCCCACACGTCCTCCAGGATGCGGCTGCGGGTGAGCACCTGGCGCGGGTGCGCCAGCAGGAGCTCGAGCAGCGCGAACTCGGTGCGGGTCAGGCTGATCGGGCGGTCGCCGCGGCGGACGTCGCGGGTGGACGGGTCGAGCTCCAGGTCGGCGAACTTGAGCACGGCGGCCGACTGGGTCGCGGCGGCGTCGTCGTGGGCGGCGCGGCGCAGCAGCGCGCGCAGCCTCGCGAGGAGCTCCTCCAGCGCGAACGGCTTGGGCAGGTAGTCGTCGGCGCCGGCGTCCAGACCGGACACCCGGTCGCTCACGGCGTCACGTGCCGTCAGCACGAGGATCGGCAGGTCGTCGCCGGTGCTGCGCAGCCTGCGGCACACCTCGAGGCCGTCGAGGCGCGGCATCATCACGTCGAGCACCATCGCGTCCGGCCTGGCGGCGGTCACCGACTCCAGGGCCTGCATGCCGTCTCCGGCCGTCTCGACCTGGTAGCCGTTGAACTGGAGCGAACGGCGGAGTGACTCCCTGACCGCCCGATCGTCGTCCACAACGAGGATGCGCATGGGGGCAAGTCTTGCCGAGGGATCTGAGAGGCGCCTGAGAAGGTCCCTAACTGCGGGTGTGAGTTCGGCGTTAGCCGTCGAGGCCGCGTGCGACGGGTGCGTTCCACTTCCGCCAGAGCGCTATCAGCCGGATGGTGATGATTATCGACGCACCAGTCAGCGCGACCAGGCCTTTCGGCAACCGGGCCCACTCACCCACCGCGACGACGACCGCTCCGCACAGCGCCGCCACGGCGTAGATCTCTCTCCTGAGGACCAACGGGATCTCGCGAAGAAGAAGATCGCGCAGCGCTCCGCCGCCGATACCGGTCGTCATTCCGATCAGGCATGCCGCGTAGGGCGGCGCGCCGAGGGTGAGCGCGGTGGTGGTGCCGGACGTGACGAACAGGCCGAGCCCCACGGCGTCGAGCAGCAGCACGGACCGGCGGAGCTTCGCGACCTGCGGGTGATACCAGAAGACGACGAGCCCGGTCACGCCCGCGACCAGCAGGTACGGCCAGCTCCGCAGGCTCGTCGGCGGGTGCACGCCGAGCAGGACGTCGCGGATGATGCCGCCGCCCAGGGCCGTGGTGAGGGCCAGGATGATCACGCCGAACACGTCCAGGCGGGCGCGGACCGCCGCCACCGCACCGGAGGCGGCGAACACGGCGATCCCGATCAGTTCCAGGACGACGAGCAGCACGAACGCACAGACTAACGACCTAGCGCTGGGACGCATTCCGGCGGTAACCGGCCTCCATCCGCCCACCCGCGGACGTCAGGACGTGCTCCACGACCGTGATGAACCGCTCCGCGCCCTCGCCCCGCACCAGAGCGCGGTAGGAGTCGACCAGCTCGTCCTCCTTGGCGTCGCGCAGGCGCCGCAGCAGCCACTTCCCGTGCCCGAGCCACCGGTTCTGCACGACCAGCGCCAGCTCGCCCGCGCAGGTCAGCAGCCGTGCCGCGACGAACAGCCGTTCGTCCTCGTCGCGTGCCCCGATCAGGTCTTCGAGCAGGTCGGTCGTGCCGTAACGGCGGTCTTCCAGCTCCGTGACGGTCGGGAGCGGAGGGCCGGCGTCGAGCAGAGCGCGCGCCTCGGCACGCATCCGCGCACCGGTGCCGTCGGAGTCGAGCATGAGAAAACCCTCGGCGCACATGTGCAGCAACGGCGGACGACGGTCCTTCGTGTCCCGTGCGACGAAGTCCTGGAAGGACTCGAGCGTGTGGCAGAACAGCTCGACCGGCCAGCCGCGGTGCACGAGCGTCTCCCGGAACGCGCCGGGCAGGTCGTGCACGATCACGACCATGTCGAGGTCCGAGTTGGCCGTGTAGGTGCCGGCGGCGACGCTGCCGCCGAGGAACGCCGCCCGTGCGAGCGGGTAGCGCTCGTCGAGCACGTCGCGCGCGGCCTGGACCGGGTCCTTGTCCCAGTCGAGAGGCTGGCCGGTGACGTAGTAGTCCTGCTCGGGGTCGAGCGGGCCGAGCACCCGCTGGACGTCGTGCCACGCCTGCGGCACCACCTGGTGCAGGTCGACGAGCCACGGGTTGTCCTCGGCGTCGAAGAACGGCCGGATCCGGAGGAACTCGTCGCGCGAGAGGTCCCGCACGCTGACCGGTGGCCCGCTGTGCCGCTTCGAATAGCCCTTCAGGCGCCACCCGATGTTGTCGCCGTAGGCATGCCTGACCTCGTCCTGGTCCCCCGCCACGGCCCCATTGTTACTTGAGGGAGCCGATCGGGTGAACAGCGACGCGCGCCGGTGAAGGCGTCAGAAGAAGTCCGCGAGCCGGGGGACGCCGGACCCGCCGACCAGCTGGTCCAGCACCGCTGCGTCCGCTTGGTCGCCCTCCAGCAGACCCGCGCGGCGCAACGCGTGCGTGTTCTGCGCGCCCGCGAACCACGGCCCCAGCGCCCGTGCGTGCAGCCGGACCGCACCCGTCCCACCGGGTTCGAGACGCGCGGCCCCGTCCTCCACGACGAGGCGCTGCGGGCCCGCGTGCCACGGCGCGTGCGGGTCGACGACGTCCAGGTCGACGGCGGTGCCGGCGAGGGCGGGCCAGCCGCGGGCGGCCACGGCGGCGGGCAGGTCGACCACGCGCAGCATCCAGGTCGCGGTCCACACCGAGTACCGCAACGGGGTGCCGGCCAGCAGGTTCAGCGTGGCCGGGTCGGTGATCCGCAGGTCGACCGCCTCCAGCGTGCCCGCCCAGGACGCCAGCGACGCGAGCAGGGTCAGCTGGGCCTCGACGTCGGTCGCGACGAGGTCGAAGACCTTCAGCCGGCCCATGTCGCCGCCGGGTTCGCGCTGGGCCGTCAGGTACCCGCGCAGGCCGTTCGGGCCGGGCAGCACGCTCACCAGGTCCATCTCGAGGACCTCGGCGACGTCGATGCGCGGCGGACGGCGGTCGGCCAGGCCGTCGACCGTGCGCGCCACCTCCAGGTAGCACTCCCGCAGGGCGCTGAGATCGCTCTCCCGGGCCGGCCGGGACGGGATTCGTTCGGAGGGCTTCGGCACCGCCAGCAGCCGGTCCATGGGCAGCTCGACCCACTCCAGCACGCCGGTGCGCTCCCAGCCGCGGCCCCGGTACAGCGTCGGCACGGTCGCGTAGAGCACCGAGAGCGCCTGCCCGTGCTCCCGCATGACGGTCAGCGAGGCGTCGAGCAGCGCGTTCGCCACGCCACGGCCGCGCAGGGCGCCGTCGACGGCGACGCCGCCGATCCCGCCCATGGGGACCGCGGCGCCGCCGTAGAACTGCGCGTACTCCCCGATGCCGAGCACGCCGGCGACCTGGCCGTCGAGTTCCGCGACCAGCCCGCGCGAGCCGGGTTTCACCAGCTGTTCCGGGCGCCGCGTCGAGTTGAACGCCAGCTTGCGGAGCCGGAACACGGCGTCGAGGTCGTCCTCGGTGTACTCGCGGATGTGCACGCACACCTGCTTACCAGGTGAAGAAGCCCTGGCCCGTCTTCTTCCCGAGCTCACCGCGCGCCACCTTGTCCCGCAGCAGCGCGGGAGGCTCGAACCGCGGTCCCAGCTCGGCGGCGAGGTGCTCGGCGATCGCGAGCCGGACGTCGAGCCCGACCAGGTCGGTGAGCTCCAACGGCCCCATCGGCCAGCGGTAACCCAGTTTCATGCCGGTGTCGATGTCCGCCGCGGAGGCGACGCCCTCCTCCAGCATGCGGATCGCCTCCACGCCGACTGCGACACCGAGCCGGGACGTCGCGAAGCCCGGCGAGTCGCGGACCTCGATGACGGTCTTGCCCAGGTCCTCGGCCCACGCCCGCGCCTTGGTGACGTTCGCCGGGTCGACGCCGTCGTGGTGGACGAGTTCGACGAGCTGCTGCACCGGCACGGGGTTGAAGAAGTGCATGCCCAGCACGCGGTCGCCGGGCAGTCCGGCGGCGATCTCGGCGATCGAGAGCGACGACGTGTTGGACGCGAGCACGGCCCGCGGGCACTTCGCCGCCGCGTCGCCCAGCACCTTCTGCTTGAGCGGCACGTTCTCGGGCACGGCCTCGACGACCAGCTCCGCGTCCGCCGGCAGCTCACCGGTGCTCAGGTTCGCGAACACCGCGGCGGCGTCGGCGAGCTTGCCCTTCTCCTGCGCCTTGGCGAGCGACCGCTCGACGGCCCGCCTGCCCTGCTCGACGCGGTCGGCACCGGCTTCCGCGAGCGTGACCTCGTGGCCGCCCGCGAGCAGGACGTGGACGATGCCCGCGCCCATCGTGCCGCCGCCGATGACGACTGCCTTCACGCCACGACCTCGGCGCTGAACATCGCGACCAGCTCCATCCCGCCGATCTCGGCGAGGTTCGCGCCCGACGTGGCCCACTCCGGCGACTGGATGGCGGCCTTGAACGACGCCTCGGACTCGAAGTACATCTCCGCCACGAGGTGCGGCTCGGTCTCACCGAGGAACCCGGCGAGGAACACCTGCTGCACCTTCGCGACCTCGGCGCGCACCAGCCCGGGAACCGAGTTCACGATCGGCAGGTGCGACTCGAAGTACTTCTGGTCGAAGCCCTCCGGGTCCGCGGGCCTCTTGTACAGCACGACGTACTTGATCATGTGACACCGTCCTCCTCGACTCGCCGAGCACTGTAACGGCTCGGGCACCCGCGGGACTGGGGCACGATGGTGAGGTGCGGATCATCCTGCTGCGCCACGGACAGAGCCTCGGCAACGTCGACGAGCTCGCCTACTGCCGCATCCCCGACCACGCCCTGCCGCTCACCCCGACCGGCGAGGAGCAGGCCCGCGCGGCCGGTCCGGTGATCAGGGACCTCGCCGGCGACGGCCCGGTCGCGGCCTACGTCTCGCCGTACCGCAGGACGAAGCGGACGTTCGAGCTGCTCGGCCTCGACGCCGAGCGGATCGTCACCGAGCCGAGGGTGCGCGAGCAGGACTGGGGCAACCTCCAGGACCCGGTGCAGCAGGAGGTGCTCAAGCACCAGCGGCACGCGTTCGGGCACTTCTTCTTCCGGCTGCCCAACGGCGAGTCCGGCGCCGACGTGGACGACCGCGTCGCGGCGTTCCTCGACGGCCTGACCGTGCGGATGCACAAGGACGAGGGGCACCCGAAGACGGTGCTGGTGGTGTCGCACGGGCTGACGATCAGGTTGCTGTGCCGCCGGTTCTTCGACTGGAGCATCGACCTGTTCGAGTCGCTGTCCAACCCGGACACCTGCGAGAACCGCGTGATCGACCACGACGGCACGGGGTGGAGGCTGGACCGCCCCTTCGACCAGTGGCGCGACTCACCGGACGGGACGGTCCAGCTCCCGGACTAGAGCAGTCCCCGCTTGTAGGCGGCGACGAGACGGCGCGGCACGAGGAGTTCCTTGCCGTCCAACGTCCGCACGCGCACGAGGTCCGGCGCGGTGGCCTTCCACTGCGACCGGCGGTGCCGTGTGTTCGAACGCGACGTCTTGCGCTTCGGAACGGCCATCAGCGCTCTCGCTTCCCGTAGCGGCGGTGGAACTTCTCGACCCGGCCCGCGGTGTCGACGAGCCGTTGCGTGCCCGTCCAGAACGGGTGCGAGTCGGCGGTGATGTCGACGACCAGCAGCGGGTAGGAGTTGCCGTCCTCCCACTCGACCGTCCGCGACGAGGTGGCGGTCGACCGGGTCAGGAAGGTCTTGCCGGTCGAGGCGTCCTGGAAGACGACGGGGTGGTAGTCGGGGTGGATTCCTGGCTTCACAGCTCCAGCTTTCGGATCGAGTCCACGAAGGACAGTTCGTCGTCGGTGAGCAGCGCGCCGGCGAACGCCGCGGTGATGTCGTCCGGCTCCCCCAGCGTGATCGCCACGATCTGGGTGGTCCTGCCGTCCCGCGGCCCGCCGGCGCCGACGTGCAGCCCGCCGCCCGCGGACTCCAGGTGCAGCGCCACGTCCGGCTCGTCGGCGACCCACAGCCGGCCGCGCGAGCGCACCACCGTGCCGTCGAGCAACGAGTCGAGCGCGTCGTTCAGCCGCCCGGGGTGGAACGGCCGGTCGGCCGTGAAAACCGCTGTCGACACACCGCTTTCGGGCGTGAGCGGCACCAGCCGCGGCCGTGCGCTCCGGCACACGACGACGGCGTCCGGCGTGCAGATGTGCGCGCCGGGAGCGAGCCGGTCGAGCACGGCGAGCGTCCGCGCGTCCGCATCCCCCTGCAGCACCAGCACGTCGGCCGCTTCGGCCTGCGCGACGACGACCTGCGCCACCGTCCGCTGGTCGGTGACCATCGACGCGTCGCCCAGCGCGTCGTCGAGCCAGCTCGTCGCGTCGAGCACGGTGATCACGCACTCGACGTCGACGCCGAGGTTGCGGCGCACGGCGTCCGGTTCGAGCAACGGGTCCAGGTGCAGCACGACCGTGTGCCCTCCGAAGCTCCCGAGCACCGCGCGCAGGTCCTCCCGCACGGTGCACGAGACGCACCCGTGCAGCAGCTCGAGGTCGGTGGCGACGCCGTCGACCCAGCGGCACACGGACGTCTCGCCGGCCACGTGCCGCACCAGCACCGATCCGGGCCGGTCACGCCACACCCGCACGGCGACGTCGTGGTCCACCAGCCCCGCCACCATGACGACAACGGTTTCCATGTGGGGTACCGTAGATGAAAACGAATGTCGTTTCAATCTGGAGGTACCAGTGCGCTGCCAGCTGACGGGCCGCGAGCCCGGCTTCGGCAACCGCGTCTCCCACTCGCACCGCAAGACGCGGCGCCGGTGGAACCCGAACGTCCAGCGCAAGCGGTACTGGGTGCCGTCGCTGAACCGGTTCGTGACGCTCACCCTGTCCGCCAAGGGGATCAAGACCGTCGACAAACTGGGCGTCGAGGCCGTCGTCGCCCGGCTCCGCGCGCAAGGGGAGAAGGTCTGATGGCCAAGGGCAACGACGTGCGGCCCATCATCAAGATGAGGTCGACCGCGGGCACCGGCTACACCTACGTGACCCGCAAGAACCGCCGCAACGACCCGGACCGCCTGGTGCTGCGCAAGTACGACCCGGTCGCGCGCCGGCACGTCGACTTCAAGGAGGAGCGCTGACGTGGCCAAGAAGTCGAAGATCGCCGCGGACCGGCGCCGCCGCGAGGTGGTCGCGCGCTACGCGGAGCGCCGCGCGGAGCTGAAGGAGATGCTGCGCCACCCGGAGACGCGCGAGGAGGCGTTGCGGGGCCTGCAGAAGCTGCCGCGCGACGCGTCGCCGACCCGGTTGCGCAACCGGGACGCCGTCGACGGACGGCCGCGCGCCTTCAACCGGAAGTTCGGCCTGTCGCGGCTGCGGCTGCGCGAGATGGCCCACCGCGGCGAGCTGCCCGGCGTGTCGAAGGCGAGCTGGTGATGCGCGAGCGGAAGGTGCTCAAGCGCAGGCAGAACCTCCTCGCCAAGGAGGGCGTGACCGTCGTCGACTGGAAGGACGTCGCGCTGCTGCGCAAGTTCATCTCGGACCGGGGCAAGATCCGGTCCTGGCGCGTGACCGGCCTGACGCCGCAGCAGCAGCGCCAGGTCGCCACGGCGATCAAAAACGCACGGGAGATGGCTTTGTTGCCGTAC
>NZ_JBHXCW010000268.1:0-9929 GCF_042725365.1 Lentzea sp. NPDC060358
GGTCAAACGGCCACGCTTTTCGGCCGTTTGACACCCCTCCTCAGGTGTGGCTGCATTGAGCACTGCTCGTGACGGGACCACCCCACACCGCAACCCAACTACGCAACAGCAAGCCGCCCAACGCACCAGGCGTGCCATCAACCCGCAGGCGGCGCTGGCCGGTCTTTGATCAGCTGGCGGGGTCCGGGGCGGAGCCCCGAGCAGTAAACAGGAACCCCAAACCGAAACCCCAAAAACTCAACCCAACCGAGCAGTCAACTCCCGAACCAGCGGATCGGTCCCGGAAGGCTTGTTCTGCCGCCGCAAAGCCTCGGACAGAACCGACAGAACCGACCCCACCTGACCGTCATCAGGCAACAACGAAGCAGCCCGCCGAGCCTCCGCCTCGGCCCCGGCGGCATCATCACCGCCCAGCAGAACCTGAGCCGCGCGCAAGACCACGAACACCCGCCAGTTCGAATCCCCCAGCGAGGCGACGAGGGACTCGGTCTCGCGGTAGTGCTGGACGGCGAGCGCGACGTCACCGCCCTGCCCGGCGACCCAGGCCCGGATGGCCAGGATCTCGGCCTGCCGCCGAGTCACCTCGGCGGGATCGTCGAGCAGCGGCAACAGGGTCTCGGCCTCGTCGACGGCCGAGGTGGTCTCGACCACCTCGTCGTCGGGCAGGGTGGAGGCCAGCTCGACGAGGGACCCGACCGCCTCCGACACGTCCCCTTCCTGCTGCCACAACGCAGCCGCGGCGCGCCAGGAGGCGGTGGCGAGGTCGTGCTTGCCGAGCCGTCCCTGCACGGAGGCCAGGGCGTCGAGCAGGAACGCCCGCCGCCCCGCCTCCTCGCCGGGCAGCAGTTCGACGGCCTGACCCAGGTAGCGCTCGGCGGCGGGGAACTCCCCGAGCTTGCGGCAGACCTGCCCCAGCCGGAACACGATCTGCAACCGCAGGTCGTCCTGCCCCGGCTGCAGCAGCCGCAGCGACTCCTCCAGCACCTCGGCCGCCTCGACGAACCGGTCGGTCTGGACGTACCCGCCGCTCAGCGCGAAGCAGAAGTGCGCGGTGTGGCCGGGGGAGAGGTGCACGCGCGACACGGCGACGGCTTCGCGCAGGTCGCCCAGGCAGGCGCCCTCCTGGTCCAGTTCCTGGATCGACGCGACCTGGTACCAGCGCGTCTCGGCCGACTCGGGCAGCGGGAACGCCGCCACGAACTCCCGCGAGGTCGCCACGGCCTCGGGGACGCGCCGCAGCAACGTCTCCAGCCGCAACCGCAGCCGGTAGCCCTCGAACCGGGCGTTGGGCGGCAGGTCGCCGGTCATCACCGTCACGATGTCCGCGTACGCGCCTTCGAGGTCCTGCTGCCGCGCGCGGTGTTCCGCGGACTCGACGGCGACGCGGCCGCGCAGTTCCGGAACGTCCAAAGAGGACGCCAGTGCGAGCATCTCGTCGGCGCGCTCGTCCGACTGGGCGTCGTACAGCTCGGCCAGCGTCAGCGCCGCGATCGTGCGCGTGTGGTCGGAAGTCGCCTCGGCCAGGCACTTCTCGGCCAGTTCGAGGCCGCCCTCGAGCCCGATCGCGAGCCGTGCCTGGTAGCGCAGGGCGAGGTCCGCGGGCAGCGCCGGCAGCAGCTCCTCCAGCACCGCCGGGTCGAACGGCACCAGGCCCGTGGTCATCCGCCGGATGCCCGCGTGGGCCGCGAGGTCGGGCGGCAGCAGCGAGTCCATGTCCGCGGGCAGCGAGTCGAGGTTGCGCCGCGCCTGCACGAAGTCGCCCTGCTCGTACAGCGCGACCATCGCCTCGGCGATCTCCACCGGGTCGCCGGACACGACCGGCTCCTCGGCGGCGGGAACGGCCGCCGCGGTCGGCACGGCCAGCTCGACGTGCGGGTAGTCCTTCTGCGCCAGCGCCTCCGAGACCCGGTCGGTCCACGTCGGCGTGCCGTTGCGCGCGTCGAACGCCTCCGCGAGCTCCATCGCCCGGTCCACCAGCCGGTCGAGCAGCTCGGCCGCGGTCAGCGACCCGGCGACCGGCACGTCGAACACCACGTCGGGGCTGATCCGCTGCAGCAGCACCGACGCGCACTCGGCGAACGACATCTCGTCGGCGGGCAGCTGCGTCGCGACCACCTTGTGCAGCGACCGGCGCAGGATCTCCTCGCCGCGCGCGACGTTGCCCGTCAGCGCGCAGAACCGGATGTGCTCGTGCACGTACGAGGTGATCTCGTCGTCCTTGATCAACCGGTACGCGGTCGTGTGCGCGTGCGCCGCCCGTTCGCCGTCGCCGATCTCCAGCAGCGGCCACAGCAGCGCGGACAGGATGCCCTGCGGCTGCGTCGCGCAGCCGGTCTCGCCGGACAGGCCCTCCCAGCCGTGGGCCGCGGCCTCGTGGTGGCGGCCGAGCCGGGCCAGCATCCAGACCTGCTCCTCGACGACGCACGCGTCGCAGTCCGCCATCGGGCCGGACTCGGTGGCCAGGTACCTGCCGAGGTGCTCGGCCAGGCCGGTCATGTCACCTACGTGGTAGGCGAGCTCGGCGCGCGCACCGTGCACCGGCTGCGCGGAGAAGCCCAGGCTCCCGTAGCGGTCGGCGAGCTGCCCGATCACGGCCTCGATCTGCTCCAGCGAGAACCGCGGGTCGCGCCGCAGTCCCGTCGCGATCCACTTGTGCGACCAGTTGAGCGAGTGGACCTCGTAGTCGTTGAACGCCTCCGGGTCCTTCTGCTCCGCGGCGCGCACCCACGCGAACGGCGCGAGCATCAGGTCGTAGCGGGCGAGGTAGTACGCCGAGTCGATCATCGCGATCCGGCACGAGACGCCGAGCGGCAGGTGGCCGAGCGCGTCGGACATCCGCGCGGCGCGTTCCAGCGCCTCGTGCTTCGGCATGCCCGTCGGCATGTTGTACGCGTCGAGGAAAGCCCTCTCGGCGTCCTCTGCGGTGAAGTCGGCCATGTTCACTTGCCCCCAACGGCGCGGTCCAGCAGTTCCAGGAACGAGCGGTTGAGCGCCGCCGTGTCCTTCGGTCGCATCGCCCGCCGAGCCTGCAGGACGGCGTGCACGTACAGAGATTCGAGCGTCAGCTCCACGAGCGACGGGTCGGTCAGCCGCGCCAGCCGCTGCACCAGCGGGTTGCGGCAGTTGAGCACCAGCTGCTCCGGCCGCGACGAGTCCGACCCGGCGGTCAGCCGGCCGAGCAGCTCCGCCCACAGCGGGTCGGTCGTCTCCCCGGCGGTCTGCTCGGTGTCGAGCTTGCGCTGCTGGTCCGCGTTGCTGATCAGCAGGGCGGGCAGCGAGACCGGGTCGAAGTCGCGGATCACCGCGTCGCAGTCGTGCCGGTCGAGCGCCGCCGCGCCCTCGGACAGCCGCAGCCGCAGCGCCTTCTCGACGTCGGGCTCCGGGTCCGCCAGCGCCGCGAGCAGCTCCGACGGCGCCACCCTGCGCGCGACGGCGGGACCGTCGAGCGCGCCGAGCCGGTTCAGCAGCTCCAGGTCGTAGGCGTAGCCGGCGTTCACCAGGCCCAGGCCCTGCGCGGCCGCGACCGGCGCGAGCTGGTGGAACTCGTCGACGTCCGGGATGTAGAGGATCGCGCCGTGCTTGCGCTTGAACTGCCGCAACGGGATCGGGCCGTCGGTGGTCTCGAACGGCAGCCAGCGCTCGACCAGCCGCAGCATCTCGTCGTCCGACCGCGCCAGCGACTTGATGCCGAGGTGGTGCGCGGCCAGCAGCTCGCCCGCCCGGCGCGGCTCGATCGCGTCCAGCCTGATCAGCCAGTCGCGGATCTGCTCGCCGAGCTCCTCGCGCACCGCCAGCAGCATCTCGTCCTGGTACAGCGACTCGCGCGACGCCGTCGGCCTGATCGCCGACGCGTCGACCACGCACCGCACGAAGTAGGCCCAGTCCGGCAGCAGGCCCTCGACGTTGTCGCCGACGAGCATCCGCTTCAGGTAGACGCGGTGCGTCTGGCGCGTGCCGGGGTGCACCCCGGACGGCAGCACGAACGCGACGCCGGTCAGCCCCGCCGCCTCGACCTCGATCGGGATCGCCTCGAACGGCGTGAACCCGAGGACCTGCTCGCAGTACGCGGAGAGGTCGGTCTCCTCGCCGTCGGCACCGTCCCACGGCCGCACGCCGCGGGTCACGACGGCGCCGTCCAGCGTCACGACAGCGGGCAGCAGGTCGCCGTAGTCGCTGACCAGCGGCCGCACGACGTCCGCCTCGAGCCAGTGTTCGTTGCCGCGCGAAGCGCTCAGCACCACCGTCGTGCCCACCGGCACCTCGGCGTCCGCTGAGTCCACTTCGGACACCGTGTAGTTGCCGGACGAGTCCGCCTCCCACCGCACGCCCGGCCCGCCGCGGGCGGACCGCGTGATCACCGTCACCGAGGAGGCGACGAGGAAGCACGACAGCATGCCGACGCCGAACTGGCCGAGGAACCCCTCGCGCGCGAACCCCAGGTCATCGCGCTTCGAAGTGCGGCCGAGCGTCGAGAGCAGCTCGTGCACCTCGTCCTCGGTGAGCCCCACCCCGGTGTCGGTGATCGTCAGCGTGGCACCGCAGGTGATCGTGACGTCCGCGGGGCAGGACGGGTCGAGCTCGCGCCTCGCCGTGATCGCGTCGACGGCGTTCTGCAGCAGTTCGCGCACGTAGACGCGCGGGCTGCTGTAGAGGTGGTGGCTGAGCAGGTCGATGATGCCGCGCAGGTCGACGCGGAAGGTGTGCGACATGATGCCGCCCATATTAAGTAGGTGGGGCGGCCCGATGCCGCCCTTTGACCGAACGTGCGGAAGCGGTCAACTCCGCACCGACTACGATCGGCCTGTTCACTACCGAAATCCGTGACGGGAGCTGTCCTACCACCATGTCCGGAGCCAACGACCCGTACGACCCGAAGGAGGTCGCGGCGCTGTCGGCCGAGAACCTCGACGCGGCCGTGCAGAAGGCGCGCGAGGCGTTCGCCGGAGCAGCCGACCTCGAGGCGCTCGCCTCGGTCAAGCCGGGCCACCTCGGTGACCGGTCGCCCGTGCTGCTGGCCCGCCGCGAGATCGGTGCCCTGCCCCCCAAGGCCAAGGCCGAGGCCGGCAAGCGGGTCAACCAGGCGCAGTCCGCGATCAAGACCGCGTTCGACGAGCGCCACGCCGTGCTCCAGGTCGAGCGCGACGAGCGGGTGCTGCGCGAGGAGTCCGTCGACGTCACGCTGCCCTGGGACCGCTTCCCGCGCGGCGCGCGCCACCCGATCACCACCCTCGCCGAGCGCATCGGCGACGTCTTCGTGGCCATGGGCTACGAGATCGCCGAGGGCCCCGAGCTCGAGACCGAGTGGTTCAACTTCGACGCGTTGAACTTCGGCAAGGACCACCCGGCCCGCTCGATGCAGGACACGTTCTACATCGCGCCGGGCGACTCGCAGCTCGTGCTGCGCACCCACACCTCGCCCGTGCAGGCCCGCACGCTGCTGGACCGCGAGCCGCCGGTCTACGTCGTGTGCCCCGGCCGCACGTTCCGCACCGACGAGCTCGACGCGACCCACACCCCGGTGTTCCACCAGGTCGAGGGCCTCGCGGTCGACAAGGGCCTCACCATGGGCCACCTCAAGGGCACCCTGGACGCGTTCGCGCGCGCCATGTTCGGCGAGGACTCGAAGACCCGTCTGCGCCCGTCGTTCTTCCCCTTCACCGAGCCGTCGGCCGAGGTCGACGTGTGGTTCCCGGAGCGCAGGGGCGGGGCGGGCTGGGTCGAGTGGGGCGGCTGCGGCATGGTCAACCCCAACGTCCTGCGCGCCACCGGCGTCGACCCGGACGTGTACTCCGGCTTCGCGTTCGGCATGGGCCTGGAACGCACGCTGCAGTTCCGCAACGGCCTGCCCGACATGCGCGACATGGTCGAGGGCGACGTCCGCTTCACCCAGCCTTTCGGAACGGAGGCCTGATCCGGATGCGCGTCCCGGTCAGCTGGCTGGTCGAACACCTCGGTTTCGACGAGATCCCCACGCCCGACGAGCTCGCCGAGGCGTTCACCCGCATCGGCATCGAGGTCGAGGAGGTGAGCCCGCTCGGTCCCGTGACCGGCCCGATCGTCGCCGGTCGCGTCGTCGAGATCGAGGAGCTCACCGAGTTCAAGAAGCCGATCCGCTACTGCAAGGTCGAGGTCGGTCCCGAGCAGACCAACCAGATCATCTGCGGTGCCACGAACTTCGTCGAGGGCGACTCGGTCGTCGTCGCGCTGCCCGGCGCCGTCCTGCCGGGCGACTTCACGATCGCCGAGCGCAAGACCTACGGCCGCGTGTCGCAGGGCATGCTCTGCGCGGCCGACGAGCTCGGCATCGGCGACGACCACTCCGGCATCCTCGTGCTGCCCACCGGCACCGCGCAGCCCGGCGACGACGCCCTGGAGCTGCTCGGCCTCGACGACAGCGTGATCGAGCTGGCGCCGACGCCCGACCGCGGCTACGCGTTCTCGGTCCGCGGCCTGGCCCGCGAGATCGCCTGCGCGCTGGAGGTGCCGTTCGGCGACCCCGGTCTCGCGGAGATCCCGGAGCCCGAGGGCGAGGCGTGGCCCGTCCACATCGAGGACCGCGCGGCCTGCTCGCGGTTCGTCGCGCGCCGGGTGTCCGGTGTCGACCCGACCGCGCCCACCCCGTGGTGGATGCGCCGGCGGCTGATGCTCGCCGGCATGCGGTCGATCTCGCTGCCGGTCGACGTCACCAACTACGTGATGCTCGAGCTGGGCCAGCCGCTGCACGCGTTCGACGCGTCCTCCCTGTCCGGGGCGCTGACCGTGCGCCGGGCGCTCGCGGGCGAGAAGCTCACGACGCTCGACGACTCGGTGCGCGCGCTCGACACCGACGACATCGTCATCGCCGACGACAGCGGGGTCATCTCCCTCGCGGGTGTCATGGGCGGCGCGTCCACGGAGGTCCAGGACACCTCCTCGGACATCCTGCTCGAGGCCGCGAACTGGGACCCGGCGTCCATCGCGCGCACGGTCCGCCGCCACAAGCTGCCGTCGGAGGCCGCCAAGCGCTTCGAGCGCACGGTCGACCCGGCGCTCGCCCCGGTGGCGCTGGAGCGGGCCGCGAAGCTGCTCAACCACTACGCCGAGGGCTCCATCAAGCCGGGCCGCACCGACGTCGGCTCGCCCACGCTGCCGGACCCGGTGTCGATGCCGATCGACCTGCCCGACCGCGTCGCGGGTGTCCGCTACGCGCGCGGAGTCACGGCGCGGCGCCTCGGCCAGATCGGCTGCCAGGTCGCCGTGACCACCTCGGACGACGGCCAGACGATCGTGACGGCGACGCCGCCCACGTGGCGCTCGGACCTCGTGCAGCCAGCCGACCTGGTGGAGGAGGTGCTGCGGCTGGAGGGCTACGACACGATCCCGTCCACGCTGCCGCCCGCCCCCGCCGGCCGCGGCCTGACCGAGCAGCAGCGCCGCCGCCGCACCGTGTGGCGCACGCTGGCCGAGGACGGGTTCGTCGAGGTCAAGCCGTTCCCGTTCATCGACCCGTCGGTGTTCGACGCGTTCGGGCTGGGCGAGAACGACATCCGCCGCAACACCGTCGGCGTGCTGAACCCGCTGGAGTCGGACAAGAACGTCCTGGCGACCACCCTGCTGCCCGGCCTGCTGGAGACGCTGCAGCGCAACCTCGCCCGCGGTGCCCGGGACGTGGCGCTCTACAACGTCGCCCAGGTGACGCTGCCGCGCGCGCAGCAGGTGCCGGTCCCGTCGCTGGGCGTGGACCGCAGGCCCACCGAGGCCGAGGTGGCCTCGATGCTGGCCGCGCTGCCGCAGCAGCCGCTGCACGTCGCCGGTGTGCTCACGGGCCACCGCGAACTGGCCGGCTGGTGGGGCAAGGGCCGCACGGCCGACTGGTCGGACGCCGTCGAGGCGGCCCGCCGGGTCGGCCAGGCGTACGGGGTCTCCCTGCGCGTCGTGGCGTCGGACCTGCTGCCGTGGCACCCCGGCCGCTGCGCCGAGCTGCGCGTGGGCGACTGGCCCGTCGGCCACGCCGGCGAGCTGCACCCGAAGGTCGTCGAGGCGCTCGGCCTGCCCAAGCGCACCGTGGCGTTCGAACTCGACCTCGACGCGCTGCCGCTGGACGACCACCGCCCGGCCCCGCTGGTGTCGCCGTACCCGCCGGTCCTGCTGGACGTGGCGCTGGTCGTCGACGCCTCCGTGGCGGTGCAGTCGGTGTCCGAGGTGCTGGGCGCGTCCGCGGGCGACCTGCTCGAGGACATCCGCCTGTTCGACGTCTACACGGGCGAGCAGGTGGGCGAGGGCAAGAAGTCCCTCGCGTACTCGCTGCGCTTCCGCGCGCCGGACCGCACGCTGACGGTGGAGGAGGCGACCGCGGCCCGCGACGCCGCCGTCGCCGCCGCCTCCGACCGACTGGGTGCGGCACTGCGCTCCTGATGGGTACGCTGGGTGAGGCCCGGGTTCTTCGGAACCCGGGCCTTTCGCGTAACGCGAGGAGTTTTCCTCCGATTGCGCGTGCGCGTAGCCGGTGATCGGCGGTTGACAACAGTGCCGCCAGGGCCCGACTTCTCATGCCATGTGCACGCTGTGTGATGAACGAGCGTTCTCCAGGATGGTGCCGTCCCACCGAGCACCACCCCAGGAGAACCCCATGCGCAAGCGCACCGCAGTCGTCGCCGCAGTCGCCATCGCCGCCCTGGGCGGCGGCATCGCCTACGCGGCGTGGTCGAGCTCCGGCTCGGGTGACGGCCTGGTCAAGTCCACGACGAGCAAGGACTCCGCGATCACGAGCGTGAGCGGCGCGGGGCTCTACCCCGGCGCCGTCGTGGACGTCGTCGTGAGCATCGACAACCCCAACGACTACCCGGTTAGGGTCACCTCGATCGCCGACAGCTCGTCGAAGCCGGCCGGAACCTGTGCGGCCGGCACGGTCACCACGTCGTCCGCCGGCACCAGCTTCACGCCGGTCCTGCCCGCGAAGGGCAGCCAGACGTACACGCTCAAGGCCAAGATGAGCGCCGACGCCACCGATGCCTGCCAGAACGTCACCTTCGTCGTGCCGCTGACCGCGCAGCTCGTCTCGGCCGCGAGCTGAGTCGTGCGCCTCGTCCTCGTCGTGCTCGCCATGCTCCTGGTCCCGGGAGGCTCTCCCGCTCCCGGGAAGGCGTTCACCATCGCGGACGTCGGCACCGCGACGGGGTTGGTCCCCGGTGGGACGGTGACCCGAAAGGTGCGGGTCACCAACCCCAACAACCAGGACATCAAGGTGACCCGGCTCGACACCTCGGTCGGGCGGCCCTCCCCGAACTGCCCGGCGAACGCCGTCACCGTCGATCCGCTGAAGTCGCCGGTCCTCGTCGCCAGGAACAGCCACGCCGACGTACCGCTGGCCGTCCGCATGGCGGCCTCGGCCCCGAACGCCTGCAAGAACCTCACCTTCCCTCTCACCTACTCGGGAACGGCGATCAAGCCATGATCAGCTTCAAGGAACTCGTCCACCGGCGGTCCGTGCGGCGAGGCGTCATCGTCCTCGCGGTCACGACCGCGGTTCTCGGCTCGGGCGTCGCCTACGCGGCGTGGACGAGCTCCGGTAACGGCAGTGCCACCACGAAGGCGGGCACGGCACAGGCTCCGGTGGTGGCCGGCGGCGCGGCTCCCACCGGTCTTCTCTACCCCGGCGTCACGGGGGAGGCGGTCGTGACCGTCACGAACCCCAACCCGTACCCGGTGACGGTCATGTCGATCACGCAGAACGGGACCGAGTGCGGTGTCACCGCCCTCACGGCGACTCCCGGTACGCAGCTGGCGGCCCAAGGCGGTCAGAAGTCCATCACGATCTCGGTCAAGATGGCGCTCGACGCACCCGGCACCTGCCAGGGCTTGGCGATCAACGTGCCGGTGACGGTCACGATCGCGAGCGGGACCGGCGCGTGAAGCGCCCCACGATCGCCGCCGCGGCGCTGTGCCTGCTC
>NZ_JBHXCW010000269.1:0-9813 GCF_042725365.1 Lentzea sp. NPDC060358
GCTTGATGGGGTGCGGCCCCGGTGCCGCTCAGCCTCGTGGGCCGGCGGCGCCGAGACCGCGGGTCACGCGCCGGTCTTCTCGGCGGCGGTCTTCTCGGCTCGCCACCACGCGACGAGGTCGCGCAGTCCGCCGTCCATCTCGATCTCCGGCTTCCAGCCGAGCTCGCGCGCCGCGAGGCTGATGTCGGCGAGCCGGCGCGTCACGCCGTTCACCTTGCGCTCGGGGCCGTGCTCCAGCGGCAGGTCGGAGTCCATCGCGGCGAGCAGCGCGAGGGCGAGCTCCTTCAGCGAGGTCTCCCGGGAGGACGCGATGTTGTAGACCGTGTCCGTGACCGGCGCCTTGGCGGCGAGGATGTTCGCGCGGGCGATGTCGTGCACGTGGACGAAGTCCATCGTCTGGGCACCGTCGCCGAAGATCAGCGGCGACTTGCCGTCGACGATGCGTTCCATCCAGCGGATGAGCACCTCGGTGTACAGGCCGTGGACGTCCATGCGCGGCCCGTACACGTTGAAGTAGCGCAGCGCCACGTAGTCGAGGTCGTACATGGCCTTGAAGCTGCGCAGCATGCCCTCGTTGAACGCCTTCGCGGCGCCGTAGAAGGTGTCGTTGTTGTACGGGTGGTGCCGCTCGTCGGTCGGGAACGACTCCGCGAGGCCGTAGATCGACGCCGAGGACGACGCGATCACCTTCTTCACGCCCGCGGCCGCGGCGGCCTCGACCACCGTGAAGGTGCCGTCCACCAGGCATTCGAGCGCGAGGCGCGGTTCCTCGGCGCACTGCGTGATGCGGATGGCGGCGAGGTGGAAGACGAGGTCCACGCCCTCGGTCAGCTCGCGGACCAGCGCCTTGTCGTTGATGTCGCCCTCAACGACCCGGACGACGCCGGACTCCAGCGCGGAGGCCAGGTTCTCGCGCCGCCCGCGGACGAAGTTGTCCAGCACGACGACCTCGGCCGCGCCGGCCTCGACGAGCTGGTCCACCACCGCGGATCCGATCGTGCCGGCACCACCGGTGACGAGAGCGCGCTGCCCGGTGATCGGCTGCGCGAGCTCCTTCTCGGCCATCAGGAAACCTTGCCTTCGACTTGGTGAACGGGGACGAACAGGCCGCCGGAGCGCAGCGACTCCGACGCGGCCTCCAGCACGGCCAGCACGCGCAGACCGGCGCGGCCGTCGGTGAGCGGCGGGCGCTTCTCGGTGATGGACGCGGCGAACTCCGCCATCATCGTGCGCAGCGCCTCGCGTTCCACCAGCGCCGGCGCGACCATGTCGCCGGTGCGGTAGGAGATCTTCTGCTGCTCCGGGGACTTGTCGACGCCGCGGTCGTAAATGGACAGTCGCTGCGCCGGGTTGTTGTCGTCCCACACCGCGGTGCGCTGCGAGCCGCCGATGACCATCGTGCGGATCTTGGTGGGCGACAGCCAGTTCACGTGCACGTGCGTGATCGCGCCGTTGGACAGGCGGACCGTGAGGTGGCCGACGCACGCGACGCCGGCGCCGATCGGGTCGGAACCGTGCGCCGCGACCTCCACCGGGTGGACGTCGTCGGGCAGGATCGCCTCGAAGATCGAGAGGTCGTGCGGGGCGAGGTCCCACAGCACGTCCACGTCCGGCTGCACGAGACCGAGGTTGATGCGCACCGAGTCGATGTACTGGATGTCGCCGAGCTCGCCGCCGCGGATGATCTTCCGCAGGTGCTGCACCGACGACGTGTACGCGAAGGTGTGGTCGAGCATCAGCGTGAGGCCGCGCTCTTCCGCGGTCTCGACGAGCTTGCGGCCGTCCTCGAAGTTCGCCGCGAGCGGCTTCTCCACCAGGACGTGCTTGCCGGCCTCCAGTGCCGCCAGTGCGACGGGCAGGTGCGTGGCCGCGGGCGTCGCGATGGCCACCGCGTGCACCTCGGGGTCGGCGAGCACCTCGTCCAGCGACGCCGTGGCGCGCACGGTCGAGTACTCGCCGAGCACGCGGCGCGCCTTGTCGACGTCGAGGTCGCACAGGTACTTCAGGCGCAGCGCCGGGGTCGCTTGGGCGTTGCGGACGAGGTTCGGGCCCCAGTACCCGGCGCCGATGACAGCGATTCCAACCACAGGAGAGGTCTCCATCAGTAAGCCCCCTGACCGCCGAAGACGGCGCGGAAGGTCTTCCACATGATCACGAGGTCGAGTGCGAGCGACCAGTCCTCGACGTAGCGCAGGTCGAGGCGGATCGACTCCTCCCAGGAGAGGTCGCTCCGTCCGCTCACCTGCCACAGGCCGGTCAGGCCGGGCTTCACCAGCAGGCGGCGCCGCACGTCCGAGGAGTACTTCGCGGTCTCCTCCGGCAGCGGCGGGCGCGGGCCGACGAGCGACATGCTGCCCGCGAGGACGTTGAACAGCTGGGGCAGCTCGTCGATCGAGTACCGGCGCAGGACCGTGCCGACCTTGGTGATGCGCGGGTCCTTCTTCATCTTGAACAGCAGGCCGTGGCCCTCGTTGACCGTGGCGAGCCGGGCGCGCAACGCGTCGGCGTTGGTCACCATGGTGCGGAACTTGATGATCGTGAACGGCACGCCGCTCTTGCCGACCCGCTTCTGGCGGTAGAAGACGGGACCGCGGCTGTCGATCATCACGAAGGCGGCGACCGCGAACATCAGCGGCGCCAGCAGGAACAGCAGGAGGAACGCGCCGACGCGGTCCACGACGTCCTTGACCAGACGGCGGAATCCGCTCAGTGCCGGTTCGCTCACGCGCAGCAGCGGCATGCCGAGCACGGCGCTCATGTGCAGGCGCGGGCCGGCGACCTCCATGAGGCCGGGAGAGACGACCATCTCGGCACCGGACCCCTCGAGGGCCCAGGCGAGCTGCTGGAGACGGCGAGGTGTCCAGTAGGCGTCGGGGGTGACGGCGACGATGCGGTAGCCGCCGCGGCGGACGTGCTCGGCGAGCTCGCGCAGCTGGCCGACGACGGGCACGCCGCCCACGTCGGTGCCGGCGCGGCCGCGGCCGTCGATGGTGCAGATCGCGTCCACGCGCCAGCCCAGGTGGGCGACGCGGCGCGTGCGGTGGATGAGGTCCTCGACCGTGTCGACGTTGCCGGCGGCGAGGACGGAGAGCAGGAAGCGCCCTTCGCTGCGTCCGCGGTGCAGCGGGCGGCGCAGGAGGTAGCGCATGGGGAACGCGACCAGGGCGATCGCGGGGACCACGACGAAGACCCACAGGCGGGCACCGGGGATGTCGACGGCGAGCGCCCCGAGGCCGAGCGCCACGACGGCGCCGAACAGGCCCCGGCCGAGTCGCCGGAACTCCTCGGCCCCCTGTCCCAGAACGGCGGGCGTCCAGACGCGGTTGATCGCGAGCGAGCCCACGACGACAACCACTGTGAGTACGTCCAGCAGGGCAAGGGAAAGCGGGCCGAAGGCGGTGTGACGCATGCTCATGACGGCGCCGGTGGCGATGACGACCAGGGCGACGGTCAGCACGTCGGCGGTGATCACGGCGTAGCGGTAGCGACTTTCCCATCGGGCGACGGGAGGGTGCGTCTGTCTGTGTTCGGACAGCGGATTGAGCGTGGAGCGCAACCCGTCGACATCACGGGTAGCACGGACCTGCTCACTCATCGTTCTGATCTCCCCGGCTCAGCGGCGATTCCGGACATGCACGTACGCAGGTCACCCCGAGGACCTCGAAAAACAGATCTCCGGCAGGGAAGAAGATGGATCGGCCGCCGAAGCTCGCAACCGGTGATTCGCCACGTCCGGCATCGGCGTTACAGGAGGTGGAAAAAAGTTTCCCCAGACCCCTAATACCGGACGTGACCCACGTCTCACCGTCTGAAAACCGGGGCTGTACAAGATGATTCCCCGTGTCCAAAAGGGACAGGAAAGGTGTCCGCGCCACGGGGAAAAACGACCAGGACAGGTCTTCAGACCCTAGACCGATCGACTGCGATTGTGCATGTTCTTACCGCTGAACGGAGTAATGCCCTACGGCCGAACGGAAATGCGAACTTCATCACCGTTGACAACCACCACGTCGCCCTCGCGCAACTGTGCGCCACGACGCAACTCCACAGAGCCGTTGACGTGGACTTCCCCGTCCTCGATGAGCTCCTTCGCGTGCCCGCCGTCCTCGGCGAGCGCCGCCAGCTTGAGGAACTGCCCTAGCCTGATCGGCTCTTCGGAGATCTCGACCGTCCGCATGAGTCCCATCATCCCAGTAGGGCGCACCCCACCGCGCGCTCGGGGGCGTACCCCAGCGCGATCGAGTGAAGCCGTTGACACGCTGGGGACATGAAAAATTCGTGGGGGTACACCGCCTGGTTGGCGGTGTCGGGATTCGCCTGCGTGGCGATAACGATCTTCGCGGCGAGCGCGTACGTGACCCTGGACGTGGACCAGGCGCGGGCGCCGGTGCAGGGACCCGTGCACTACGGGCTCCTGGTGGCGCACATCTTCACCGGAACGGTCGCGGTCCTGGCGGGTGTATCGCAGTTCTGGCCCGGCCTGCGCGCGCGGCGTCCGCGGGTGCACCGGGTGATGGGCCGCGTCTACGTCGCGGCCGTGCTGCCGTCGTCGGTCCTCGGGGTGGTGTGCGCGCAGCTCTCACTGGCCGGGCTGGCGTCACAGGCGCCGCTGACGGTGTTGTCGGTGCTCTGGTTCGCGAGCGCCGTTCTGGGGCTGCGGACGGCCAGGCGACGCCAGTTCGGCGCTCACCGCATCTGGATGATCCGCGGGTTCGCGCTGACGGGCGCCGCCGTGACCGGCCGGCTGTGGGGACTGCTCCTCGGCGGGCTGCTGCCGGACGCGGACGGGCTGCTGGTGCTCGCGTCCGCGAACTGGCTCGCGCTGGTGCTGAACCTGCTGGTCGCCGAGTGGTGGATCCAGTCGCGGGGTTACACCCGCGCCTTGCCCTCCAGGGCGTTGAGGCCCAGCATCTCGAGCAGGTCGGCGCAGTCGAGCGCGTCCGTGGCGTGACAGGCCACGGTGCGTGCCGCCTTGCTGTTCTGAATCGTGCTGTGCTCCTTCTCCAGAGCCTTGGCCTCGGCGAACGTGCCGGTTTCGGGCTCGGCGATCGCGGGACGCGCCCAAGTCATGTCGTGCCTGCTTCCGCATCGGGGGATGCAGCCATCATGACAACGGGATCACCGAAACACCAGAGCTTGTGCTTTCCGTGATCGACCACCCACGGAGCGTACCAGGCCGGAAAATGTTTTCCCGGCATCGAACTCGATCTTCCGATGCCGGGAGAGTACGTCACCTGCCGTACCGCAGCACGGACTCCACTTCGGTCACGAAAGCGACCAGCCGCTCGTCGTCCACGTCCTCCGGCGTCGGCCCGTCGACCGCGAGGCGTTGCAGCGCAACGGAAGTGGTCGCGTTCTCGCGCGCGAGGCGGCGGAAGCCGAACGTGGCCTCGTAGAGCGACACCGCGGTGCCGAGGGCGGCCAGAGCCGTTGCGGTGAAACCCCAGAGCGCCCTGCGCGGGCTGTCCGCCATCCCCACGGCCGCGGCCGCCGCGGCGCCGATGAAGAGCGCGGCGGCGATCGCCACGGTCCACGTGCGGGCGGCGGAGTAGCGCTTGCGGCCGCGTTCGAAGTGGTCGAGGCGGTCGGAGAAGCGGTGCCGCAGATAGGCTTCGACGAACTGGGCCTGGCGCTGCTTGTCGCTCATGTCCTGACCACCTCGTGCTTGCGGTCGCTGACCGCGGCCTCCAGGTCCGCCACCTTGTCCTGGCGCTCTTCCTCGGTTCCCGGCGACGGTGCGGCGAGGTGTGCGAAGTACAGCGCCCGCAGGCGTTCCGCGCGGTAGCGGGCCGTCAGGTACTTGTCGAGCGACTCGCGCTTGCGCGCCACGATCGTGATCGCCGCCGCGAACGCGCCGCCCGCCACGACGAGGACACCGGGCCAGGGCGTGTCCTCGAGCCACGTCTGCAGCGCGGCGAACACCGTCGTCGTGAGGCCGCCGGCGATCGCCAGCACCGCCGTCGTCCGGTAGCGGTTCTGCTCGGCGTCGGCCTGCGCGTCGAGCTCCTGGAACGCCGGTGCGACAACCTGGTTGGCGTCGTGGATGGCGTCGGCGAGCAACGGGTAGGCGACGACGAAGCCGGGGTCGACGAGCGGCCGCGCCTGCGGCGCCCGGTACCGCAGCTTCGGCCAGATCCGCGGCGGCCGGACGGGCTTCTCCTTGCCCAGCAACCGCTCCAGCGCGGTGACGGTCTTGCCCGCGCCCTCGTCGACGTGGACGACGAAGATCTTGCCGCTGCGCACCAGCACCGCGAGGTCGCCGGTGAGGTCACCGGTCGCGATGCGGTCGGCGAGGCCCCCGGTGCCGGCGAGCACCAGCAGCGGGTTGTCGCCGCTGAGGTGGTCGACGACCTCCTTCTCGCTCTCGCCTCCGATGACGAGCGCGACCACCGGCTTCTTGTTGCGGACGGCGTCGATCGTGCGGAACAGCACCGGGGTCGCGTCCGTCCACTCCGAACCGGGGACGACGACGGCGACGCTGTGGTTGGGTTCCAGCGGGATCTGACCGTTGGTGGAGGTTTCCGTGAGGTCGTGCACCTTGCTGCTCGGCGCGACGCCGACGACGACGGGCCAGCGCTGCTCGCACGCCTGCAAAGCCATGCCCAGCAAGTGGACAACGCCTCGGTCGGTGCCTTCCGTGACGAACACGGCGTCGTTGCGCGCCGCGGTCACGACGACGGATCTCAGCACCGGCAACAACTTCGCCGCGAGATCCGTCTCGATGTCTTGTGTGGAGCCGAAGACCGAGATCACCGTCCGGCCCCGGGGCAAGCCGAGGGCTTTGGGTTTGATGTCGGCGTCGGGCTCGGACAGTCTTCTGACCGTCGGGCCACCTGCTGTGGGCATGCCGCGCACCATAACGCCGTGATCGTTCGAGGACCAGAGCCGAACAGAGGTGCCTCAGGCCGCCCACACCCCCGTGGTCAGCAGGTCCAGGTCGCTCAGGTCGTCGATCACGACCCGGGCTCCCGCCCGGTGCAGGTCCTGCCTCGAGCTGCGCCCGGTGGCCACCGCGACGAGCCGCACGCCGGCCGTCACCGCCGCGTGCACGTCGTGCGGGGTGTCGCCGATCAGCACGACCTCGTCGTCGGCGAACGGGCGCAGGTGCCGCGCGCGGTCGCGGGCGATGGTCACGAGCTCGGCGCGGTCGAGGTGCTCGTCGCCGAACGCGCTCACGTCCCAGTCGACGAGGTGCGCGAGCCCGAACGACTCCAGCTTGATCAGCGCGACGCTGCGCAGGTTCGCCGTCAGCACGCCCTGGTGCACGCGCGGGTCGGCGGCGAAGTGCTCCAGGGCCTGCCGGGCGCCGGGCAGCACCTCGGCGTGGACCGGGTAGTCGTCGCGACGGGCGTGGAACGAGTTCGCGAGCGCGTCGGACAGGTGCCGCGAGGTCTCGTCCGTGTGCTCGATGCCGTGCCGGCGCAGGATCTCGCCGACGACGTCCAGCTCGGTGCGTCCGCCGAGGTCGACGGGGCCGTCGAGCTCCCGGCCGAACGCGTCCAGGAACGCCTCGCGGTACATCCGCATGCCGAAACCGCGCGCCGTGACGAGCGTGTTGTCGATGTCCCACAGAACCAGCAATTCGGGCCCGGTCACCGGACCACCACCCCTCCACCCGTAAAATGCCTGATCATGACCTCGATCGACCCCGCAGAGCTGGAAGTCTGCCTGCGCGTGCTTGCCCAGGTCGAGGACCTGCCCGCCGAGCACGACGACGCGGTGCGCGTCCGCCGGGCCACCGCGAAGATCTTCAAGGCCGCGAAGAAGTTCCGGAAGTCCGAGCGCAAGGCCGCCGTCGTGGCCAACGACCGGGCGGTCACGGCGCTGACCGCGACCGGGTCGCCGGACCGCATCGACGACGAGACGCAAGGCCTCCCGCTGGTGTCGAACGCCCAGGGCGCCACCGCCGGCACGCTGCTGCGCGCGCGGTCCTGCTACACGTGCCGCAAGCGGTTCGTCGAGGTGGACGCGTTCTACCACAACCTCTGCCCGGACTGCGCCGCGTTCAACCACGGCAAGCGCGACGCCCGCACGGACCTGACCGGCCGCAACGCGCTGCTGACCGGCGGCCGCGCGAAGATCGGCATGTACATCGCGCTGCGACTGCTGCGCGACGGCGCGCACACCACGATCACCACCCGCTTCCCCAAGGACGCCGCCCGCCGGTTCGCCTCGATGCCCGACGCGGCCGACTGGATCGACCGGCTCAAGATCGTGGGCATCGACCTGCGCGACCCGGCCCAGGTGCTGGCGCTCGCGGACGAGGTGGCGGCGCACGGCCCGCTGGACGTGCTGATCAACAACGCCGCGCAGACCGTCCGCCGCTCCCCCGGCGCGTACGCCCCGCTGGCGGCCTCCGAGCACGAGGCGCTGACCGGCGACGCCCGCCGGCCCGAGCTGATCTCGTTCGGCGGCCACGGCCAGCTGGCCCTGCCGGGCACGGCCGTCCCGGAGGCGCACTCCGTCACGACGCTCGCGCTGATGGCGGGCTCGAAGGAGATCGACGCGGGCGGCCTGGTGCCCGACACCGCGGCGACGAACTCGTGGATCCAGAACGTCGACGAGGTCGACCCGGTGGAGCTGCTCGAGGTGCAGCTGTGCAACTCCACCGCGCCGTTCCTGCTGATCTCGCGGCTGCGCGCGTCGATGGCGAAGTCGTCGCACCGGCGCAAGTACGTGGTGAACGTGTCCGCGATGGAGGGTCAGTTCTCCCGCGCCTACAAGGGTTCCGGGCACCCGCACACGAACATGGCGAAGGCCGCGCTGAACATGTTGACGCGCACGAGCGCCGAGGAGATGCTGCGGTCCGACGGCATCCTGATGACCGCCGTCGACACGGGCTGGATCACCGACGAGCGCCCGCACCCGTTGAAGATGCGCTTGGCCGACGAGGGCTTCCACGCCCCGCTGGACCTGGTCGACGGCGCGGCGCGGGTGTACGACCCGGTCGTGCGCGGCGAGGCGGGCGAGGACCTGTTCGGCTGCTTCCTCAAGGACTACGCGCCTTCCCCCTGGTAGTGACGCACGTGTCCGAGGTACCCGTCGGACGCACCCGAACGAGCCCTTTCGTCAGGCGACAGGCGTATTTGAACAGGTGTTCGAGTACTCCTTTGTCATGAGGACTGTGTGGCGGGGAGCACTTCGGTTCGGGATGACGACGATGACGGTGCGGCTGGTCTCGGCCGCCACCGAACACCGCAGCAAGGTGCACCTGGTGCACCGCGAGGACAGCGGCCGCGTGCGGCACCAGCAGGTGTGCGGCGAGTGCTCGCTGCGCCTGGCGCCCGAGGACATCGGGCGCGGCTACGAGCTCGACGACGGCCGCATCGTGCAGATCGACCCGGCCGACCTGCCGGCGCCGGAGGACGGCGTGATCGACGTGCAGCAGTTCGCGCCGCAGGTCGACCTGGACCCCGTCGCGCTGCACCGGCCCTACTACGTCGAGCCGGACGACCTGGCGGTGCGCTCCTACGTGCTGCTGCGCGAGACGCTGGAGCGGACGAAGGCGGCGGCGATCGTGAAGTTCGCCCTGCGCGGCCGAGAGACGCTCGCCGCCATCCGCCCGCAGCATGGTGTTCTCGTGCTGCACACGCTTCTGTGGCCCGATGAGGTACGGGAGCCGCACTTCGCGTTCCTGCACCGGGACACCGAGGTGCGGACCGGGGAACTGGCCGCGGCGGCGGCCCTGGTGCGGGCGCAGACGCGCCCGTTCCGGCCGCACGACTACCCGAACACGCACCACGAGGCGTTGCTGCACCTGGTCGAGGCCAACGTCTGACGCCTCCTGGCGGCGCGGGCGGACGACCCCCGTTT
>NZ_JBHXCW010000270.1:0-9812 GCF_042725365.1 Lentzea sp. NPDC060358
CGACGTGATTGTCGTTGTCGCGACCCTGGGCGGGCAGCTTCTCGGCATGGTAGCCCAGCGGCCGTCGTTCGCCGACGAGGTCACCCGCGTGGCCCGCGAGGTCGGCACCGAGGGCATCCTCGGCGGCCAGGCGCGCGTGTCCGGCGTGGCCGGCACGTGGAAGGACCTCACCGACTCGGTGAACTTCATGGCGGACAACCTGACCAACCAGGTCCGCAACATCGCCCAGGTCACCACGGCCGTCGCGCGGGGTGACCTGACGAGGAAGATCGACGTCGCGGCCCGCGGCGAGATCCTCGAGCTCAAGACCACGATCAACACGATGGTCGACCAGCTCAGCTCGTTCGCCGACGAGGTCACCCGCGTGGCGCGCGAGGTCGGCACCGAGGGCAAGCTCGGCGGCCAGGCCGAGGTCGACGGCGTGGCCGGCACGTGGTCGAAGCTGACCGACAACGTGAACCAGCTCGCCTCGAACCTCACCACGCAGGTCCGCGCGATCGCCGCCGTCGCCACGGCCGTGACCGCGGGTGACCTGACCAGGCAGATCACCGTCGACGCGTCCGGCGAGCTCGCCGAGCTCAAGGACAACGTCAACCAGATGATCGCCAACCTGAAGGAGACCACCCGCGCGAACCGCGAGCAGTACTGGCTCAAGACCAACCTCGCGCGGCTGTCCGGCCTGATGCAGGGCCACCGCGACCTGCGCGCGCTGGCGTCGTTGATCATGAGCGAGCTGACGCCGCTGGTCAGCGCCCACCACGGCGCGTTCTTCCAGATCCAGGAGGACGACGACGCCAAGCAGTCGCTGGAGCTGACCGCCTCCTACGGCTTCCGCCTGGACACCGCCCGGATGACCCGCGTGGCGATGGGCGAGACGCTGGTCGGCCAGTCGGCGCTCGAGAAGAAGACGATCCTGGTCACCGAGGTCCCCGGCGGCTACCTGACCGTCTCCTCGGCGCTCGGCGAGTCGGCCCCGGTCAACCTGGTGATCCTGCCGGTGCTGTTCCAGGGCGAGACCCTGGGCGTGATCGAGCTCGCCTCCCTGAACGAGTTCACCGAGGTCCACCTCGACCTCCTGGACCAGCTCAAGGAGGCCATCGGCGTCAACGTGAACACGATGCTGGCCAACTCCCGCACCGACCTGCTCCTCGTCGAGTCCCAGCGCCTCACGGCGGAGCTGAGGGCCGGTTCCGAGGAACTGGAGGACCGCGCCCGCCAGCTGCAGACGGCGTCGAAGTACAAGTCCGAGTTCATGGCGAACATGTCCCACGAGCTGCGGACGCCCCTGAACTCGCTGCTGATCCTCGCCAAGCTGCTCGCCGACAACCTCGACGGCAACCTGAACGCGAAGCAGGTCGAGTTCGCCCGCACGATCCACTCGTCCGGCTCCGACCTGCTGCAGCTGATCAACGACATCCTCGACCTGACCAAGGTCGAGGCGGGCCACATGACCCTGCACGAGGACCCGGTGCGGGTGGACGAGCTGGTCCGCTACGTCGAGACCCTCTGCCTGCCGCTGACCGCGGAGAAGAACCTGGAGTTCTCGGTCCGGGTCGACCCGGACGTGCCGGAGACGCTGCGCACCGACGAGCACCGGTTGCAGCAGATCCTGCGCAACCTGCTCTCGA
Source organism: Lentzea sp. NPDC060358 (assembly GCF_042725365.1). Classification (NCBI taxonomy): domain Bacteria; kingdom Bacillati; phylum Actinomycetota; class Actinomycetes; order Pseudonocardiales; family Pseudonocardiaceae; genus Lentzea; species Lentzea sp. NPDC060358. Next base: position 1,629 of record NZ_JBHXCW010000270.1, read on the forward strand.
ACGCCGTGAAGTTCACCCACGACGGCGGCATCCGCCTGCACGTGCGCATGGACGAGCCGTCCACGGTGGCGTTCGACGTGCACGACACGGGCATCGGCATCCCGGCCGAGAAGCTGGCCGTGATCTTCGAGGCGTTCCAGCAGGCCGACGGCACCACGTCCCGCAAGTACGGCGGCACCGGCCTGGGGCTCTCCATCAGCCGTGAACTGGCCCAGCTGCTCAACGGCGCCCTGCGCGTCCGCTCCGAACCGGGCATCGGCTCGACGTTCACCCTCTGCCTGCCGCTGGGCAAGGTCGTCTCGGAGGCCGTCGTGCTGCCCGAACCGACCCCGATCGTGACCCCGGCCCCGGTCCTCGCGGCCTCGGGCTCGATCCGCTTCCACGGCGAGAAGGTCCTGGTCGTGGACGACGACCTGCGCAACGTCTTCGCGCTGACGAGCGTGCTGGAGCTGCACGGCCTGGAGGCGATCTACGCCGACAACGGCATCACGGGCGTGCGGGCGCTGGAGCAGTACGACGACGTGGCCATCGTCCTGATGGACATCATGATGCCCGAGCTGGACGGCAACGCGACGATCTCGGCCATCCGCGCGATGGAGCGCTACTCGGACCTGCCGGTGATCGCGGTCACCGCGAAGGCGATGAAGGGCGACCGGGAGAAGTCGCTGTCCTCGGGCGCCACCGACTACGTGGCGAAGCCGGTGGACACCGAGCACCTCATCCGGCTGATCGCGTACTACCTCGGGGTGTCCGGGGACGCGTGACGGAGCGGGGCTCGCTCGGGCGAGCTCCGCCGGTCAGCGGTGGTGGCCGCGCCGCGACGCGAGGCAGTCGCGACGCCGGGGCGAGCCACGCCGGACCCGCCCGCGCCGGAACGAGGGCCGGCTCGCCGGGGACCTACGGCGCCACCGGCTCCTGGACCGCCTCGTCCACCGAGGCGTGCAGGCTCAGCACCTGGGCCACGTCGGCCAGCTCGAACAACCGGTGCACCGGCGCCTGGGCCGAGGCGATCCGCAGCTGTCCCCCGGCCTCGGCCAGCCGGCGGTGCCAGTCCAGCACCAGCGCGAGCCCGGTCGAGTCCATGAACTGCAACTCCCCCAGGTCCAGGACGGCGTGCGCCCCGCTGACGTCCGAATCGAGCCGTGCGGCCAGCACGGGGACGGTGTCGATGTCCAGCTCACCGGCGACGGCGAGCACTCGCCACCCCCGCTGGACCTCGCTGCCGACGTTGAGCTCCATCGTCGCCGTTCCTTCCGCCACGCCCGACTCGTGCGACCCAAATCGTGCAGCACGACGTCCGGGCATGCGACCACCGGGGGGCTGAAAGATCCGAACGGGGTGCCGGATGTGCGACGATGCGCCTTGTGCTGAACGACCCACTGGCTGAGGTGCGGGTGACCCTGACCGCCGAGGGCGGGTCCTGCGCACGTGCCCGGCGGGTGGTGCGCGACGCCTGCGCCTCCTGGGGTCTGCCCGAGGACCTGGCCGACGACGCGCAGCTCGTGGTGACCGAGCTCGTCTCCAACGGGATCGACCACGGCGAGGGGACCATCACCCTCACGGTGCGGCGCACCGCGGCCGGGATGCTGCTCGAGGTGCACGACGAGTCGCCGGAGCAGCCGGTGCTGAGACCCGTCGACCCCGGGTCGGCGCGAGGGCGGGGCATGCAGCTCGTGCAGGCCCTGAGCGTCGGATGGGGGACCACTCCGGACGATGGGGGGAAAGTGGTCTGGGCTCAGCTAGTGCGGTGACCACGATCCTCACCGTGCACAACCCGGCAAGGGTTCGTGGCCACCGCACTAGAAGGCTGAAAACGGGGTACCTCACCCCGTATGACCGCAACGCCTCCTGATCCCGACCCGCTCCGCACACCCGGCCTGGAGCCCGGTGGCGGGGTCGCGCCGGGCGACACGCCGCCCGACTCCGGGTCGACCACCACCGGCCTGACGCACCACGAGCAGAAACCACCGGGCAAAGCCGCGTCACGCATTGTGATCGGGCTCATCATCCTGTTCGCCGTTCTCGTGGCCGCCATGTTCGTGACCAGGGCTTTCCTGCTGGGCTGACGTGCGGGCGGCACCGCCCGGCCTTGACCGCCACCGGGAGACGCGTACGGTCGGAGTGGTTGGGAGTCCTCATGAACAAGCTCGACCAGAGAACGACCTATGTCCAGTCCATCCCGATCGTCGCGGTGACCGGTGAGATCGACATGATGTCGTCCGCCCCCGTGACCAGCAGGCTCACCGAACTGCTCGACCGGAAACCGCCCGCACTGGTCCTCGACCTGCGGGAAGTGCGCTTCTTCGGGTCGGAGGGCATCCGCGCCCTCGTGGAGACCCAGGCCCAGGCCGACGAGCTCGGCGTTCGCTTCGGCGTCGTCAGCGACACGAGAGTCGTGTTGCGCCCGCTCGAGATGACGGCCGTCGACCAGGTGCTGCGGCTGTTCGCCGACGTCGACGACGCGGTGACCGCCCTACGCGGCTGACTCGCGCCGTCCGCGCGAGCGCTCGACCAGTTCGAGCAGCAGGCCCTCCTTCGTGGACCACGGCGAGATGTCCACGACGTCGTGCCCCGAGACCTTCATCAACCCCTCCGCGACCACCGCGCCCGCCAACGACTGCTGGGCCCGGTGGCGCGAGATCCCCGGCAGCGCCGCGCGTTCGCGCACCGAGAGCTTCGCCAGGCGCGGGATCCACTTCTCCAGGTCCTTCAACCTCAGCTGCCGCGCCGCGTAGGTGCCGCTGCGCGCGCCGGCGAGGCGGGCGAGCTGTTCGAAGACCTTGGAGCAGCCGACCGCGCGAGCGCTCTCCCCGCGGGGGAAGGCGGCCGACAACCGGTCGTGCACCTCGGCCCGCATGTCCTCGACGGTCAGGCCGGCCCGCGTGAGCGTCCTCGCCCCCAGGGGCAGCGACAGCGCGAACTCCGGCTCCGCCGCGAACCCGGCCGCCAGCTCCACGGTACCGCCGCCGACGTCGAGCACCACCATCGGACCGGCGCTCCAGCCGAACCAGTGCCGCGCCGCCGTGTAGGAGTAGCGCGCCTCTTCCTTGCCCGACAACACCTTCAGGTCCACACCGGTGCGTCTGGCGACCTTGCGCATGACCTCCTGGGCGTTCGAGCTGTCGCGCACCGACGAGGTGGCGAACGGCAGGAACGGGACGTCACCGGCCTTCTTGCGGGCGGCGCGGACGGCCGTGCAGAGCGACTCGACGCCGGCGGCCGTGACGGCTCCGGCGGAGTCCAGCTCCCGGTCCAGGCGCAGCCGCACCTTGTGGGACAGCAGCGGGTGTGTCAGGTCTCGTTCCACGACCACCAGGTGTGCGCTGAAGCACCCGACGTCGAGAACCCCGACCGCCATTCGCCACTCTCCTTCTCGTCAAAGTTCTCTTTACCCCATCGGTCACCATTCTGCGGGAACAGAGCACCCGATCAGGGGAAGTGCACCAGATGAGATGCGTTACAGTCGCCCGATGTCACTGGTGGAGATACCTTCCCGGCTCGAACACGCCCTCAGCAAGGCGCAGCGCGGCGTAATCGTCCTGGCCGTGGACGGTCTTTCCGCGGACGTGGCCAAGCAGTCGTGGCTGGCCGCCTCCCTCTCCACGCTCTCCTCGGCGGTGCCGGCCACGGCCGCGACCGCCTTCCTCACGGCGCTGACCGGCGTCCCCGCGGACGTCCACCGCGTCCCGGGAACGGTGTACCGCAACGGTTCCGGACTCGTGCACGCCATCAACGGCTCGCCGGCGATCCCGGACCTGCCGACGGTGCTCGAACGGCACGGCGCGACGGTCTTGGCCCGCGAGCTCGACCTCCTGGAAGGAACCTGGGCCCGGGCCCTGCTCCGCGGCTGCACCCGGTTACCCGCGCCCCCTCGGCACAAACTCACCGCGCAGGCGGAGGACCCGCCGCTGCTCGTCGCGAACGTCGTGGCGGACCTCGACAAGGCGCTGCCGGACGCGCGGTTGCTCTGGACGTACGTCAACATCGACGACCACGTGCACCGCCACGGCTACGACGAACCGGTGCACGAGGCGATGCTCCGCCTCGACGCGCACGCTTCCCGTTGGGCCGCACAGGGGTGGACCGTCGTCGCCCACTCCGGCCACGGCCAGGTCGCCGTCGACCCCGACGCCGGCCTCGCCGAGGCGTGGGACGCGATCGTCCGCGAGGACTGCGTGATCCCCTCCGGCGGCGCCGGGCGCACCCGGTGGCTCTACCCGAAGCCCGGCCGCACCGACGCCGTTTTCGACCGCGTCGCAACGGCTCTGGGATCGGCGGCCACCGTGCACCACGCCACCGACCTCGGCCTTCCCCAGCCGGAGACGGGTCCGGTGGTCGCCGTGGCGGCCTCGCCCGCGTTCCCGATCCCCGATCCGTCCAAGAAGTTCGAGCACGGCGGTGCGAGCCGCGACGAGACGGACGTCCCGTTCGCGGTCTGGGAGCCCGTACAGTGACGGTGTGCGCGTCGAGTTTTCAAGCAGCATAAGGGAAATCGATGCCGCCGATTGGGACTCGGTGGTCCACCGGACGGGTGCGCCGGTCTTCTACCGGCACGCGTACCTCAGCGCGTACGAACACGCGCCGCTGACGGACGTCGAGTCCTTCGCGTACTTCGTGGCGCGTGACGGCGGCAGGGCGGTCGCCGTCACGCCCGCCTACCTCCAGACGGTCGCGGACCCGTTGCGCCGCCTGCACGAGACCTATCCCGAGGCGCACGGCGAACGCGCGCTGCTCAGCCACGCCTGGCACTGCTACGACGCGCACGTGCCGGCCACGGCGAGGGTGCTGCCGCGCCTGCTCGAGTCGATGACCCGCACTGCGTCGATCTTCGGCGCGCGGTGGTGCGGCTTCGTGAACGTCCAGCGCGGCAACGCCCTCTCCCGCGACCTGCGGGCGAACGGCTTCCCGGCGCGCCACCTCACCGACCGGTGGACCGTCGACCTCGCGGGCGTCTCCTCCTACGAGCACTACCTCGCGAGGCTGGGCCAGCGCGCGCGGGCCAACCTGCGCCGCAACGAACGAAGAGCGCAGGACGCGGGCGTGACCGCCGAGGCCGTCGACGTCGGCCACGCGGCCCTGGGCGAGATCACCGCGCTGTGCGACAAGACCGCGAACAGGTTCGACAACAACGACTTCTACCGCGACAGCGCGTTCGCCGCGTTCGTGACCGCGCTCGGCGACCTCGTCCACGTCGTCGAGGTGCGGCAGCGCGGCCGGCTCGTCGCGGCCGGGATCTGCCTCTCCGACTCGACCCGCTTCCACACGTGGACGTGCGGGGTCGACTACGCCGTCGACGGCAACTTCAGCCCGTACGGGGTGCTGTTCGCGGAGTCCGTGCGGCTCGCCATCAGCCTCGGCAAACCGACGCTCGAGGACGGCAGGAGCAACGCGGGGTTCAAGCGGCGGCACGGCCTGAGCCCGCGCCATCTCGACGCCGTCCTCTTCCGCATCTGAACGCCGGGTCGTGCCCGGCACGGGGGCCGACGCGGGCGGCGGGGGTCATCACGCGCAACCACCTGGCGGAGGACGGCGCGGAGGTGTCGTCCCCGCGGCGACCACCACCTGGTCGAGGCGATCCTGCGGGTGCCCGAGCGCGCGGTGGTGGCGAAGGCCACCGCCGGTGGTCACTGCTCGACGACGCGCGCCGTCGGCCCGTCCGTCCAAGTGGCCTCCAGCCTGGACAACCGGCCGGCGGCGGTGCGGAAGTTCACCACGAGCGGCCCGCCCGGCTGTTCGACCGAGACCGACCAGCCGTCGGCCGGAGTCGCCGACAGGGCCGCCACCTCACCGGTGGGGCGGTAGCGCACGACCACGTCGCCGCCGCGCAGGTGGAAGGCGTGCACGTAGGATCCGTCCGCCTGCCACTCCCCCTCCTCGAGTTGAGCCGTCGACGGACGCGCATCCGTACTACTGGGAGGACGCGGCACGGACGAGCTGACAACGGGAGGCCTGGTGGTCGTGGTCGTGGTGGTGGACGTGACAGGCGGTGCGCCGATCGAGGCACCGGACTCGGGCACCGGCACGGTGAGCGAGGTGACGGTCGGCATCGGCAGCACGGCCGCGCCGAGCGCCGGGTCCCCCGGGACCACCGGCGCGGGCTCCATCGCCGACCGGATCCCGAACCAGGACAGGCCGACGGCGACCGCGGTCACCACGGCCCACGCGGCCAGGTATCCGATCGACCGTCTCACTGCGAAGACCCTCCCCTGACATGGCATCGGTACTTCTCGTCGAGGACGACCCGGTGGTGCGGGCGGCGATCACCCGCGCCCTCACCGGTCAGGGCCACATCGTGCACGGTGTGGCGCTCGCGATCGAGGCTTTGCGCGAAGTCACCGCGTCCGGGTACGACGTCGTGGTGCTCGACCTGGGACTTCCCGACCTCGACGGCGGCGACGCGCTGCGGATGATCCGGGGCGTCACGAACACCCCGGTGGTGATCGCCACGGCCCGCGACGACGAGGCGGAGATCATCCGCCTGCTCAACGCGGGCGCCGACGACTACCTGGTCAAACCGTTCTCCAGCGAGCACCTCGAGGCCCGCGTGCAGGCGGTGCTGCGGCGGGCGCGCGACAGCCGGCAGCTCGTCGTCGGCGGCCTGGAGATCGACGTGAGCGCGCGCCGGGCCTCGGTCGACGGCCGGGAGCTCTCGCTCACGCACAAGGAGTTCGAGCTGCTGTCCTACCTCGCCGCCCGGCACGGCGACGTGGTGCCGCGCGCCGAGATCCTCGCGAGCCTGTGGCCGTCCCACCGCGACGACCAGACGCTGGACGTCCACCTGTCGTGGCTGCGCCGCAAGCTCGGCGAACGGGCCGCGCAGCCGCGCTACCTGCACACGGTGCGCGGGGTGGGCGTGCGCCTGGTCGCACCGAGGTGAGGCGGTCACTGGTGCTGGTCGCTCTCGCGGCGACCAGCATGGTGGCGCTGGCCTTCCTCATCCCGCTCGCGATCGTCGTCAAGAACGCCGCGTACACCCGTGCGCTCAGCGAGGCCGAGAAGCAGGCCAACGCGCTCACCCCGGCCCTGGTGATCACCAGGAGGCCCCAGGAGATCCGCCAGGCCATCCGCAGCACCCGCTACGGCGGCCAGCAGCGGCTCGCCGTGCACCTCGCGTCCCCGGCCGGCACCTACGGCACGTCGCACATCACCGCGCAGGACCTGGAGCAGGCGCAGCGGCTCGCGCGGGCCGCCACGGTCGAGCGCCCCGACGGCGTCGCCTACCTGCAGCCGCTCGCCACCAGCGACAGCGGGATCGCGATCGTCGAGGCGTTCGTGCCGCACGAGGAGCTCACCCACGGCGTGGTCGGCACGTGGTGGGTGCTCGCGGGTGTCGCGGTCGGGCTCGTCGCCGGGTCGGTGCTCGTCGCCGACCGGCTGGGCGCACGGGCCGTGAAGGCCACGCGGGCGTTGGCGGAAGGCGCGCGGCGCATGGGACAGGGGGACATGTCCGCGCGCGTTCCGGTCAAGGGACCTCCCGAGGTGGCGGAGGTGGGGAAGGCGTTCAACGCCATGGCCGAACGCGTCCGCCACCTCCTCGCCTCCGAACGGGAGGTGGTCGCCGATCTCTCGCACCGCTTGAGAACGCCCCTGACGGCCCTGCTGCTGGACGCGGACGCCCTCGGACAGGGGTCGAGCGCGGATCGCGTCCGCACGGCCGTTCAGGGGCTCGAGAGGGAGATCGGCGAGATCATCAGGGCCGCCCGGTCCGGCCTGCGGCCCAGCGAGAGCACCACCGACGCGACGGACGTCGTCCGCGACCGGCTGGCGTTCTGGTCCGCGCTCGCCGACGACCAGGAACGGCCGTGGACGGTCCGGGGCGCCGACCGGCCCGCGCACGTGCCGATCGCGCGCACGGAGCTCTCCGCCGCGCTGGACGCGGTGCTGGGCAACGTCTTCCGCTACACGCCCGAGGGCACCCGGTTCGCCGTGACGCTCGTGCACCAGGCCGACCTGGTGGCGCTCGTCGTCGAGGACGCCGGTCCCGGCATCGCGGACTCGGCCCGCGCGGTGCGCCGCGGCGCCAGCGGCGGGGGCTCCACCGGCCTGGGCCTCGACATCGCGCGCCGCGCCGCGGAGGCCACGGGCGGTTCGCTCCGCGTCGACCGCGGGCCGCTGGGTGGCGCACGCGTGCAATTGAGGCTCCGTCGGGTGTAGGTGGCTCTTTCGGGAGAGCCGGGAAGAACC
>NZ_JBHXCW010000271.1:0-9690 GCF_042725365.1 Lentzea sp. NPDC060358
GGTTGCTGGGGGTGACGCAGATGGGTGGCGGACACGGGGCTCCCTGGTCCGCCGTCTTCGGTTCGTCCCGCGCGAGGTGCTCGTCGAGCCCCCCGCGGGACAGCGCGTCGTACGGCGGGGCGGCCAGGTCGTCGGTGAGCGCCTCGACGCTATGGTGCAGCTCGCGGCCGGCGTCGGTGAACCTGCCGTCGGCGTCGACGAGCCCGCGTTCGCGCAAACCCGCCATGACCGCGGCCAGCCGCTGCGCCGGCAGGTGGTGGATGCGGCCGAACGACTCCGGCGGGTGGACGCCCATCGCGATCGCGCTGATGACGTGCGCCTCGGTGCCGCCGACGCGGTGGGTGAGCAGGGCCGCGACGTGCCCGTCTCCGCGGTGCTCGCGCAGCACGGTCGCGGAGTGCCACAGCCGCGTGAGCGGGTCGGCGGGAATCGGGAGGCCCCGCATCCCGGCGTACATCACCCGCCCCTCGGTGGGTGCGCTCGTGGCGGCCCTGGTGGTCAGCTCGGCCGCCCTGAGGACACCCTCCGAGTCGGCCAGGTCGCCCAGGACCCGGCGCAGGGCCGCCACGCTGCCCCGTTCCCGTGCGGCGAGGGATTCCTGCGGCGGGATCTCGTCCCAGGCGGACGGGATGTGCCGCGCCGCCTCGCCCGGAGCGAAGTTGTAGAACGCCGCGTGCACGACTTCCGCCGGCACCCGCCCGAGCGGTGCGGCGCGGCTCGCGAAGTAGCCGCTCCAGTAGGTGCGGTGGCCGAGCGCGGCGTACTCCTCGCCGACCTCGTCCGCGAGGTAGGTGACGAGGCAGATCGGTTCGAGCAGCTCGTGCATGCGACGGGCGGTGTGGGCCATGCCCCAAACCTAGAGCCGTTCGACGAGCGCGCGGTGGTACGCCTCGCGCACCGCGGGAACGAGCCGCAGTGCCTCCGCGGGCACGACACCGCCGGGCAGGAGCTTGAGGATGTCACCGGAGCGGCGGTCTGCCGGGACGTCCTCGCCGCGAGCGGCCACGAGCACGTGGAAGTGCGGGTAGTTCTCCCCGAAGACCAGCAGGTAGGTCGCGGGGGCACCGGTCACCGCGGTGACGGCGGCGACGAGGTCGCGGGCGCGGCGCGCGAGCGTGAGCAGCTCGTCCTCGCCGAGGGCGGTGATCCGTTCCGCGTGGCGGCGGGTGCGCAGGACGAACCAGCCGGGCACGGCGAGACCGGGCACGACCTCCGCCGCCCACAGCTCGTCGCGGAAGACGACCGAGGACTCGTCCTCGTCCTCCATGGCGCACATCAGGCATCCGGTGTGGTTCATGGATGCGTCCCGAGGTCGCCGGCCGGGCCGAGGTGGGCGGCGAGGTCCACGGGATCGCGCCCGAGCAGCCGGCGGACGTCGCCGGTGACAAACTCGGAGTGCCCGTCGCGGAACAGCTCGTACATCTCCTTGAAGTGTTCGGCCTCCCACGTCTCGACGCCGCGGGCGACCAGGCTCTCCCGCAGGGCTGCCGGGGTCGTCTCCGCCACCTCGACCACGCGGCCGAGGTGAGGTCCGATCAGCCGCCGCGTCCGGCCGTCCCAGCGGGAGTCGGTCAGCGCGGCCGCGGCGCAGTGGCCCACGTCGCGAGCGCTGATCATGCTGATCCCCGACCTTCCCAGAGCGTTCGGGATCGTGCCGGTCGCCTTCGCGGCCGGCACCAGGGTTCTGTCGACGAGCGTCTCCATGAACGCGGCCATCCGTTGGGCGTCGCGCGTGAGGACACGCACCGTTTCTCCGCGCTCGTGCACACCTCGCACGACGTGAGGGCGGACCGTCCCGGTCGCGCCGAGCACGAGCACCGACATCGGGTCTCCAGGGTTTCGCTTGGCGGGCAACGTGCTCGTCTCGCGGGACAGCGGTCTCAAGGAGCGCCGACGAGGATCGGCATCGGGTCCGGGAGCCCGGCTCCGAGCGCCCAAGCGCGGTCGGTGAGCTGACCGGCGTCCGCGCCGGCGCGGCGGGCCTCGAGCATCGCCTGGGGCTCGAACGCCGGTCCCACCGAGTCGGCCGCGTACTCCGGCCCGTTCATGTAGGCGGTCGCGGCCTCCGGTTCGGCGAAGGTGTCGATCTGCATCTCGACGAAGTTGCCGTCGGGGTCCTGGTAGTACATCGACGTCGTCACCCCGTGGGCGATGCACACGGACGGCGCGATTCCCTTCGCCTGCAACGACTCGTACCGCGCGAGCAGGTCGTCGAGGTGGTCGAAGGTGTAGGCGACGTGGTGCATCGCCGCGGTGGTGGGGCTCTTGCGCTCCAGCGGGGCCGGCGAGTTGATCAGGGCGATGCGGTGGTGCTCCTCGTCGAAGGTGACGAAGGTCAGGTTGTCGTCCTCGTAGACCACGTGGGCGTCGAGCACGGCGCAGTACCAGTCCCGCATCTGCGCGGCCTGGCTGGTGCGGAAGACCACGTGGGCGAACTTCGGGGTGGCGGACATGGGGGTTTCCCTCCCGGCGCCTCGTGGGCGCCGCGAAATCGGTGTCAGGACTCGGAGGTGAAGCGGGTGTGCATCGAGCCGATGCCCTCGGCGAAGGTCACGAGCTCGTCTCCGGCGGCCAGGAAGCGCGCGGGGTCCCGCGCCGCCCCGATGCCGGCGGGGGTTCCGGTGAAGATCACGTCACCGGCGAACAGGGGGACGATCGACGAGAGGTAAGAAATGATCTCGCTGACGGAGAAGACCATCCGGCTGGTCCGCGACTGCTGCACCAGCTCACCGTTGAGGCGGCAGCCGAGCCCGATGTCGTCCCGGTCGGGGAACTCGTCCGGTGTCACCAGCTCGGGTCCGATCGGGGCGAAGCCGGGATAGGACTTGGCGAGCGAGAACTGCGGCGTGGGCGGGGTGAACTGCAGCCGGCGTTCGGACAGGTCCTGTCCCAGGGTCAGGCCCGCGACGTGGTCCCACGCGCGGGCGGCGGGCACCCGGTGGGCGTGCCTGCCGAGCACGACCACGAGCTCGGTCTCGAAGTCGACCGACCCCTGCGGCAGGGTCACGGTGGCGGACGGCCCGGTGATCGAGGCGGGGAACTTGGTGAACACCACGGGTGCGCGGGGAAGGTCCACACCGGACTCCGCCGCGTGGTCGCGGTAGTTCAGCCCGATCGCGAAGACCTGCCGCGGCCGCGGGGCCGGCGGGCCGAGGTCCCGCACGACGCGGGGCGGCACCGGGGCACCGGTGAGGTCTGCCGCCCACGCGCGGAGAGCGTCCCAGTGCTCGTAGAGCTCCTGGGGGCCGGCCGGCAACGCTCCCCCGCTGGCCGACTCGACGTCGACCAGGCCGTCCGCGGTGACGAGGCTCGCTCGACCGGCCGCGTTGACAACGCGCACTGCTACTCCTCCAGCTCGGGTTCGGAAGCGATCAGACGAGGTCGAGTGCGGCGGCGACGACGGCGTCGATGCCGTGGTGGCGGTACACGCTCTCCAGGTCGCCGGACTGGCCGAAGCGGGTCACGCCGAGGTGCCGGGCGCGCACCTGGTGGACACCGGCCAGGAACGCCAGCGTGTGCGGGTGCCCGTCGAGCAGCGTGACCAGCGGCGCCGCCCGGCGTGCCGGGAAGGCGGCCTCGAGCACCCCGGTGTTCGCCTCGCCCTGGCCCGAACGGGCCTGCACGGCGTCGAACAGCAACCCGGGACTGCTCACGACGACCACGTCCACCGCGACCCCCAGCGACTCCAGCCGTTCGGCCGCGGCCACCGCTTCCGGCACGAGCGCACCCATCGCCGCGATCGTCAGCGCGGGCGGGCCGGCGGCACGCCGCAGCGGGTACGCACCCGCCACGACCTGCGACCGGCGCCGCTCACGCGCGGCCGGGTCCGCGGGCACCCCGGCCAGGTTCTGGTCCACGGGCCGGCTCGACAGCCGCAGGTAGGCGCTGGTCCCGTCCGGCCGGCCCAGTCGTGCGAGCGAGGCCAGCAGGGTCCACTCGACGTCGATCGCGAACGCCGGCTCGTAGCTGACGCAGCCGGGTTGCTCCAGCCCGACGGAGGGAGTGGTGATGGACTGGTGCGCACCGCCCTCGGGGGCCAGCGTCACGCCCGAGGGGGTGCCGACCAGGATCGACTGGCCACCGGCGTAGATCCCGAACGACCACGGCTCCAACGCGCGCTCCACGAACGGGTCGTAGAGCACCCCGATCGGCAGCAGCGGCTGCCCCCACCGCGACCAGGTGGCGCCGAGCTCGCCGAGCGCTCCGACCAGGTTCCCCTCCGCGATGCCGAACTCGACGTGCCGGCCGGTCGGCCGTTCGCGCCAGTGCAGGACCGTCTCGCGGTCGTCGCCGAACCAGTCGTGCCGCTCGTCGGGCGACCACACGCCGACCTTGTTGACCCAGCCGCCGAGGTTGGTCGACGAGCTGACGTCCGGGCTCAGCGTCACCACCCGGCGCGCGACCTCCGGTGCCTCGCGGGTGAGGTCGAGCAGCACGCGGCCGAGCGCCGCCTGCGTGGTCGTCCGCCCGGACGGGGTGCGGCCGATGTCCGCCGGCACCCGCGGTGCGGGCTGCACGGGCACGGGTTCGCGGCGCAGCCGCTCCGCCGTCGCGGCGCAGAGCCGTCCCGCCGCGGTGTCGTGGCCGAACCGCTGCCACGGCGCGTCGGCCGACATCCCGCTGCGGCGGGCCAGTTCGGCGAACTGCTCCTCGCTCAGCAGCGACGAGTGGTTCTGCGGATGACCTTCACTGGCCAGCCCGAACCCCTTGACGGTGTAGGCGAAGACGACGGTGGGCCGGGTGTCGTCGATGCGGGCGAACGCCTCCCCGACCGCCCGCAGGTCGTGCCCTCCGAGGTCGCGGACCGCCGCGTGCAGCACCTCGTCGTCCACAGTGGACAGGAACTCGGTCAGCTCCGGCGAGTCGGGCAGCCGGTCGCGCAGCTGCGCGGGCTCGCAGCGGAGCAGCCGCTGGTACTCCGGGTTGCTCATCTCGTCGAGCCGCCGCCGCAGCCCGGCCCCGCCGGGACGTCCGAACAGCTCCTCCAGCAGGCTCCCGTACTTCACGGTGAGCACCTGCCAGCCGGCGGCGGCGAACATGGCCTCGAGCCGCGCGGCGGCGATGTCCGGCACCACCCGGTCCAGGCTCTGCCGGTTCAGGTCGACGATCCACACGACCTCGCCCAGCCGGCCGACCACCGGGTCCACCAGGGCTTCCCACACCGCGCCCTCGTCGAGCTCCGCGTCCCCGACGAGGGAGTACTGCCGGCCCGTGCCGGCGTGCTCCCCCAGCGTGGTGAGGTAGCGGCGCGCGAGCGCTCCCCAGATCGGGGCGGTGGCGCCGATGCCGACGGAGCCCGTCGAGTAGTCGACCGGGTCCGGGTCCTTCGAGCGCGACGGGTAGGACTGCAGCCCTCCGAACGCGCGCAACGGGTCAGGTACCGCTCGTCGAGCTCGCCCAGGAGGTAGTTGATCGCGTGCAGCACCGGTGAGGCGTGCGGTTTGACCGAGACCCGGTCACCCGGCAGGAGGTGCTCGAACCACAGCGCCGTCATCAGCGTGGTCATCGACGCCGAGGACGCCTGGTGGCCCCCGACCTTCAGGCCGGACGCGTTGGGGCGCACCCGGTTCGCGTGGTCGATCATCGCGGTCGCGAGCCAGCGCACGCGCTGCTCCACCTCGCCGAGCACGGCGAGCCGGTCTGCGGTTCCCACCTGGGCGGCAGGGGGTGCGGACATCGTCGTTCCCCCGGCTCAGCGGTCGATGCCGAGGGCCTGCAACCGGCCGAGAGCGTCATCGGTCAGCAGCGAGGCGTCCCAGGCCGCGCTGAGACGGTCGACCACGCCGGTGCCGTCGGCGGACACGGCGACGATCCCGTGCGGGACCGGCCCCGAGCCGCTGATCCACTCGAAGCCTCCGCCCGACGCTCCGCCGAGCACGTGCCGGACCTTGCTCCCCGCCCCGTACGGGAGGTGTGGCAGGGACCGGTCGAGGTACCTCGCCACGGCCCGGCGCCCCGTGATCGTCGTGCGAAGGCTGAGGTCCTCGAGGACCACGTCGTCGCTGAACAGCTCCACCGCAGCGGCCGGTTCGGCCGCGGACAGGGCGGCGGCGACGCGGTGTGCGATCGGCTGGATCGCGGCCGTGCGGGAGTCTCCGCCCAGCCCCTCCCCCAGGTCGGAGGGGAACTGGCCGGCCGGGAGCCGCTGCCCGGCGATGCCGTCGAGGGTGAACTGCCGTCCGTCCCAGTAGTCGACCCAGCGGGAGATCTTGCCGCCGGTGAAGGAGATCGCGGCGATCCCGCGGATCTCGTGGCCGAACAGCTCCGGGGTGTCGGTGAAGCGGACGACCGCGCTGCCGGTGTCGCCCAGGACGGCGGTCGGGTAGGCCTGCGCGGTGTCCGCCCAGTTCGGCATGTACTCGCCGAACGCGGCGTGCAGCTCCGCCCAGCCGTGCCAGGACCAGCCCAGGGTCGCGTCGACGTACGCCATCTCCGAGGCGAAGTACGACATCGTCTCGTCGACCCGGCGGCCGGTCTTCGCGGTGAAGTAGCCGCTGAGCAGGGTGACCAGCTCCGGCGACGCGTGCGTCACGTCCACGTCATGACCGAGCAGTTGCATGGTGTTCTCCAGAGAACGGTGGGACATCAGTTGACGGGTGCCGCGAGGGCGGGCCGCGACTCGCGGCGGACCACGGGTGCCACCTCGGCGGCGAACAGTTCCAAGCTCTCCCGGACCATGCCGTCGGGCATGCTCCCCACGTCGAACTGGCCGACGTAGCGGGTGCTGCCGAGCACCTCGTGGTGGCGCAGGATCTTGTCGGCCACCTCTTGCGGGCTGCCCACGACGAGGCCGTCGGCCAGCCACGCGTCGTACGTGGCGCGCGGCATCCCGTCGCGCATGTTCGGGTGGAACCGGAAGTAGCGGGAGTAGTAGGGGAAGAACGCGTCCTTGGCGTCCTGCGAGCGGCGTCCGACGAACATGTGGCCGCCGCTGGCGACGCGCAGCGCCTCCCGGGGATGCCCGGCCTGCTCGGCGGCCCGGTGGTAGACGTCCACCAGTCCGCGGGCGTGCCCCGGACCGGTGAACAGCGCCAGGAAGAGCGGTGCGCCGAGCAGGCCGGCGCGCATGCTCGACGCCGGCGTGCCCCCGACCCCGATCCACACCGGCAGCGGATCCTGCAGGGCGCGGGGTGCGACGTACTCGCCGTTCAGCGGCGACCGGGTCGTGCCGCTCCAGACCGGCCGCTCCTCCCGGGCGAGCTGCAGGAGCAACCGGATCTTCTCGTCGAACAGCGTCTCGTACCGGCCGAGGTCGTGGCCGAACAACGGGAACGACTCGGTGAACGCGCCCCGGCCGGCGATGATCTCGGCCCGGCCGCCGGAGAGCTGGTCGAGCGTCGCGTACTGCTGGTACACCCGCACCGGGTCCTGGGTGGACAGGACCGTGACGGCGGAGCTGAGCCGGATCCGCTCGGTCACCGACGCCACGGCGGCGAGCACGACCTCCGGTGCGGAGATCCCGAAGTCGGGGCGGTGGTGCTCGCCGAGCGCGAAGACCTCGATGCCCGCCTCGTCCGCCGTCCGGGCGTGGCGGACAAGGTTCGCCAGCCGCTGACGTGTGCCGAGCACCTCTCCGGTGTGCGGATCGGCGGCGAGGTCGCCGAAGGAGTAGATGCCGAGTTCCATGTGATGATCCAAACCCAGGCCCGCCGTGCACCGCGATATCTGGCGGACATGTGCTGGAGCGGATTTTCATCTCCGTGAGAGATAGTGGGTCCCATGGAACTGCGCCAGCTGAGGCACTTCGTCGCACTCGCCGAGGAAGCGAGCTTCACCCAGGCCGCCGACCGCGAGCTGATCGTCCAGTCGGGTCTGTCGTCGTCGATCCGCTCCCTGGAACGCGCGGTCGGCAGCGAGCTGTACGTGCGGGGCTCACGCCCGGTGCGGCTCACCACCGCCGGACGGGTCCTGCTGCCCGCCGCGCGGCGCGTTCTCGCCGAGGCCGAGAGGGGCCACCAGCTGGTGCGGGAGGTCAGCGGCGTGGTGGCCGGCCCGTTCACCGTGGGCCTGGTGCAGGTCCACGCCCCCTCCAGCTCGTGCCCGTTCCTGGGCTGGATGGCCGAGTTCGCGCAACGACACCCCGGCCTGGACATCTCGGTGCGTCAGCTGGACCGGCAGCGCACCCTGGCGATGGTCGCGGGCGGCGAGCTGGACTGCGCGATCGTCACCAGCACTCCCGGCCCGGTGCCGGGCCTGCGGGTGGTCGGGCTGACCCACCAGCCGCTGGCGATGCTCTGCCGGGTAGACCACCCGCACTCCGGGCGCGGCACAATCGGTTTCGCGGACCTCGCGCAGGAGCGCTTCGTCGACACCTACGCGGGCCACGAGACCCGCGACCTGGTCGACGAGGCGTTCGCCGAGCGCGGCCTGCACCGCAAGGTGACCTGCGAGGTGACCGATCTGTCGATGGTCTTCGAGCTCGTGCGCGCGGGCCTCGGCGTGGCACTGGTGCCGGACGCCCCCGGCCTGAGCCTCGACGACCTGCGCTTGGTGCAACTGGAGGAGGACGGCCTGAGCCACAGCATCGACTTCGTCGTGCCGTCCGGCCAAGGCGCTTCCCCCGCCGCGGCCGCGTTCACGGAGCTCGTCCTGGCCCGGCGCGACGGGTCGTCACCGGCTTAGGGGTCGCTGGTCCTGCCGGCGAACCCCCTGGCCGGTCAGGCGTGCTCGACGGCGTCGGCCTGCGGGCCCCGGTCGCTCTGCCGGATGCGGAAGCGCACCCGCTCGCCGGCCACCAGGGGCTCGCCCGAGACCACCGAGACGTGCACGAAGAGGTCCGGACCGCCCTCGTCGGGGGTGATGAAGCCGAAGCCGCGGTCGCCGTCGTAGCGGGCCACCGTGCCGTTGCCCGCGCGGGCCGCGGGCCGGGCGGACGAACGCGCCTGGCCGGGAGCCGCGGCGGCCTCCACCGGCTCGCCGGGGGCCACGAACCGCACGTCGCGCGCCTGACGGCCCTGGTCGACGGTGACCGTGGTGAACGTGACCCGGTCGCCCTCGACCGGCAGGTACCGGTCGTCGTCCAGGGCGCGCACGTGCAGGAACACGTCGCCCACCCCGTCGTCGGCGGCCACGAAGCCGAACCCCTTCTCGTCGTCGAACCACAGGACGGAGCCGTCGGCGCCGTCGCCGGTGACCAGGGGCGCCTTGCGGACCCCGGCGTCGAAGCTCAGCGGCACCACGTGCTGGGCCTGCGGCCCCTTCTCCCCCGCGGTCACGACGAAGGCCACCCGCTGCCCGGTCGCGAGCACTCCCCCGGTGACGATGGCGGAGGAGTGCACGAACACCTCCGCGCCCCCGCCGTCCGGCGCGGCGAACCCGTAGCCCTTGGCCGGCTCGTACCAGGAGACCGTGGCGAGCACGCCCAGGGCCGCGTGCGGCGCGACGTCCCCGGTGACGGCCACGTCCAGCGCCTGCGGGCCGCGGGGTCCCTCACCGGTCTCGAACTCCACAGTCTGGCCCTCGCGCAGCGCCCTGGCCGCGCCCTCGCCCCGCACCTGCGAGACGTGCACGAAGATGTCGGCGCTGCCGTCATCCGGGGCGAGGAAGCCGAAGCCGCGCTCGAGGTCGTACCAGCGGACGGTTCCCTGCTGCACTGTGCACTCCTGGTCTCACGGGTGGTCGAGAGTCCAGTGTCCCAAACGCCGCGTCCGCACCCCGACACCGACTCGCGACGCCGGCCGGGGGCCTGCC
>NZ_JBHXCW010000272.1:0-9600 GCF_042725365.1 Lentzea sp. NPDC060358
GCCCCCGACTCCGCGCGCCACGGTTCCCCGGTGCCCTCCCCCGCCGGCTAGATCGCGATCGGGCGCGAGGGGCGGCCGATCAGCTTCTCCAGGTCCGGGCGCACCTCCGCGAACACGCCCTCGCGGATCGCCTTGAAGAAGTCCACGAAGATCGCCGGGACGCCGGCCTTGATCAGGTCCTCGTCGCTGACGTCCTGGAAGCGGTCGCCGGCGAGCTCCGGGAAGGACCACGTGGTCGAGCCGGTGAGCTCGTAGGTCGCGTTCTCGTGGCCGTCGGTCGTGAGGACCACGGCGGCGGCGAGGGCGTAGTCGTCGCGGGCCGCGCTGGCGATCCGGCCGTCCTTCGTCGAGACCGCGACCGTCTCGCCGGACAGGGCGCCCACGTAGTTCTCGTGGTACATGCCGTTGCGGAGGAACGTGTACGTGATGCCGGTGGCCTTGATGGCCTCCTCGGTGGCCTTGTGGACCACGGCCACGCCGACGGTGGAGGTGTCGGCGTCGGTGATGCTCGTGTAGAAGATGTGGCCCACGCCGGCCTTCACGGCGGCGGCGATGGCGTTCTCGTGCTGGGCGATGCGGGCGTCGGCGTCGGGGGCCTCGCCGGACACGATCAGGAGCTTGTCGGCACCGGTGAAGTCGAGGGTGTCCGGCTGCTCGAAGTCGCCCTGGCGGACCTCGACGCCGGTCAGCGTGAGCTTGTCCGGGTTGCGGACGGACACGATGACCTGCTCCGACGTGCGGTCGAGGACGTAGCGGACCACGGCGTTGCCGAGCTGGCCGGTGGCACCGGTGATGAGGATCGTCATGGTCCTGAGCATGCGGTTAGCGCTAACCTGGGGAAAGTACCCACTTTGGAGTTGGGTACTTACTCGGAGGTGAGCATGCAGGTCACCGTCTGCCCGGAGCGGGCGACCATGGAGCACATCACAAGCAAATGGGGTGTGCTGGTCCTGCAGGTGCTGTCGGACGGCGGGTCGTGGCGGTTCAGCGCGCTGCGACGCGAGCTGGAGGACGTCGTCAGCGAGAAGATGCTCACGCAGACGTTGCGGACGCTGGAGCGCGACGGGTTCGTCGACCGCGACGTGAAGCCGGTCATCCCGCCGCACGTCGAGTACGCGCTCACGCCGCTCGGCAAGGGGGCCGCCTGCCACCTCGTGGCGCTCGCGCACTGGATCGAGGCCAACCAGCCGGAGGTCTCCCAAGCGCAGCGGCGCTATGACAGCGCCTGAGGTGCAGCGGAGCCTTCACCGAAATACATCGGGTTGGTCACCCGATTGCGTCGTGAACGTTCTCACTGTTTGCTCCGAAGTGCGAGATAGACATCGGATGGGTCACGATTAGGGGGCGCAATCTGGGGTCTCGGACTGGCACAATGGACCAATGGCCCAACCGTTCACCGACGAAAGCCATCCGGCGGAGCCCTATCCGGGCACTCGTCCAGACCACTGTTTCGTCCACGTCGACGAAACGGGCTGGCCAGTGCGCCCGGACCTCACGATGGAGTCGGGATGGCGGGTCGAGCCGGAGAACATCGATCTGGACCAATGGCTCGCGAACCACGGTGAAGCCCCGCTGGCTGCGCGAATGCCGGTGCTCGGGTACGGCTCCAACGCCAACCCGAGCAAGCTGACCTGGCTCCGCGAGGAGCTCGGACTCGAAGGCCCCGCAGTGGTGCTCCGCGCACGGTGCGAGGGCCTTTCCGCCGTCTGGGCGGCGGGACTCCGCAAGCGCGACGGACAGCGCCCCGCCACTCTCGCGGGCGCGCCCGGCGTGGTCGAGGAGCACTCCATCTGGTTCGCCACGCCCGAGCAGCTGCGTGTGCTGGACCGGTGTGAGGGACGCGGACTGCGCTATCGGCTCGTACGTCTGCACACGGGCCGTGTCGTGCTCTACAACGGTGGCGTCATCGACAGCGTGCTGGCCTACACGGCGGGTTCCAAGAAGCGGATGCCCGTGCTCTTCAACGGCCGCATGGTCCGGTGCGCGGAAGTGTCGCAACGCGGCGCGCGCGTCCTGGGCGAGAAGCCTGCGCCCGCGGACGGGCTGGAGGTCACCGAGATCCAGGGCGACCCGTCGGCGAACGACTGGCCGGAGCTGCTGTTCGCCTACGGCACGCTGCAGCCGGGCGCAAGCGCTTGGCACCTGATGGAGCCGCACGTCGTGGAGGCGGAGGAGACCCACCTGCCCGGCATGCTGTTCGACACCGGCCTCGGCTACCCCGCGCTCCGCCCCGGCGCCGGCCTCGGCGTTCCCGGGTTCGTGCTGCGGCTCAAGTCGCCGGAGGTCGCGCTGCCGCAGCTCGACGAGTACGAGGGCGACGACTACCGGCGCGTGCGCGTCGTGCTGCCCGACGGCCGGATCGCGTGGACATACATCTGGACTGCCGCGGTGCAGGGCATGTCGGAGCTCCCGGACGGATGGGACGTCCACCAGATCCGGTGAATTATCGGCACGGTGCGTTGGCTGGTGGAAATTCGGGCACATCCTTCGGTGGTAGGAGGTGCACCCATGACTCGCCGGTTGATCGCAGGTGGACTGCTCGTGCTCGCTTCCGTCACGGCCTGCGGGACGAGAACCCCGGACACCGCGTCGCAGACGTTGCCGACGTCGACGCCGGCGTCGTCCACCAGTGCCAGCCCGTCCCCGTCGCCCTCGCCGCCCCCGCCGCCCCCGGTGGCGGAGTCCGGCGCCGCCGCCCCGGTCGTGCAGCGCTGCGATTCGTCCGCGCTCCGGGGCGAGGTCGTCCCGACCGACGCCGGCGCGGGCAACCGGTACGGCAGGTTCGTCGTCACGAACACCGGGCCGGCGCCCTGCACGCTGAACGGCTACAGCGGCTTCCAGCTGGAGAACGCCTCCGGCGCGGTGCCGACCGACCTGGAGCGCAAGGCCGACCCCGGTCCCGCCGCGCTGACCCTCGCACCCGGCGCCAAGGCGTCGGCGAACCTGCACTGGGGCGTCGTCCCCGCGGGTGACGAACCCGTGGAGGGCTCGTGCCAGCCCGAGCCGTCGAAGGCCGCGGCCATCCCTCCGAACGAGACGGTGCCGCTGAGCGTGGCGTGGACCTTCGGACCGGTGTGCTCGGGCGGCCACATCGAGATCAGCGCGTTCTACGCCTCGTAGCCGGTGCCGCCGCGCGAGGTCGTCACTCGGGTGCTGGAGTTCGCCCGGCGGGGCATCTGACACCATTTCGGGTGCCATGGACGAAGACGACCTCGTGCTGCTGATCACCGTGGTGGTCGAGGCGGCGGACGAGCAACAGGCGCGAGCCGCGTGCGACGCGCTCCTCAGCCGCGCGGGCGGCCGGATCGTGGACGCCCGCGACTGCTCCGACGAGGAGCCGGGCTGCTGGGCCGTGGTCATCACCCGGCCGAGCGACGAGAAGGCCACCCACAACGTCTCCGCGGCCCTCGCGCGGGCCGTCAGGACGTTCGTGCGCGGACTGGCCGACGGCTTCCCCACACCGCGGGTGGCGTGCGAGCCGCCGACGGCCTGGACCGTCCTGGACGAGCCGGAGCTCATCCGGGCGCTCGTCCCCGGCGCGGAACGCGTCCTGGTCGAGGCGTGGGCGGGAGATGACCCGTTCGGTGCAGGCACTTTGCGTGACAACTCGGCTGTGAAGCCCTTGTGATTCACCCGGCCGGTCGGCAGGTCCGCACAACAGGCTGCAGATGCCGTTGGTGAGCGTCACCACACGCTCGGTCAAGGGGCCAGCGGCGCGCCTAACTGATCATTAAAGCAAGGCCCGTTCGAGTGGATTGAAGCATCTACCCGGTTAGTGCAACTTCGCTCTCAACTGTGAAAATCTGGGCACAATCTCTACAGAGGGTGGTTGTACGACCACTCTGTTCCGGGAGGGTTCGGGAGCCGACATGGCCAGCATCGAAGAGGTCCGTGCCGCAATTGCCCAGGCGATCGACAAGGCGAGCCAAAGCCAGTCGGCCCTCCAGCAGGCGGCTGAGCTCGCCGAGGACGCCCAGCAACTGCTGACATCGGTCACCCAGGGCTCCGTGCAGGCGGACGTCGAGACGACGAACGCGCAGTTCCAGCAGGTCGTCTCCGGCGTGAGCGAACTGCAGAACTACCTCGGGGCCGGCATCTCCGGGGCCGAGGGCATCAACAGCAGGCTTTGATGGCGTCCATCGCCGAGGTCCGCGCCGCGCTCGAGCAGGCGAGCGAGATCCTGCGCGAGTCGTACCGGAGTGTGCGGTCCGCGCAGGAAGGCCTCGACGAGGCCGTCGCGATCCTCGCCGAGTCCAGCGAGAACCACCATGAATCGCTCCTTCCACCGGAGTTCGTGCGCGCCAAGGAAAAATTCCCCGATCAGCTGGAGCTGATGGTGGGAACCCTCGAGCGGATCCAACGACTCACCGTGGAGCTGTGATGAGCAGGCGGGACGACCGGCGGAGGAAGGTCGAGGAGGCCTTCACCGGCTTCCAGCGCGCCGTGTCGGCCGCGCTGGGTTCGGTGGCGCGCGAGCACCGGGCGCTCGCCGCGGAGCACGCCAAGGACGTGTTCGAGTTCACCGTGCGCGGGACGGGCATCGACAAAGCGTTGCAGGACAGTGCTTTGCGCGACGTGACGCCGTTCCTCACGGTCGACGAGAAGCGCCAGGACAACCCGCGCAGGGCCCCGCTGTCGATGGCCGAGTTCCGGGACCGTCTCGCGCAGATCGAGCACGACTGGCAGCAGTCCTACCACGAGTGGACCACCACGGGCCCGGACCAGCTCAAGGACCTCGTCGACTCGGTCTCGCGCGGTCCCGCGTCGTGGCGGTACGAGCAGTGGCTCGGCCACCCCGGCACGCACGACGGCAGCGAGGGCGTGCCGGAGCTGTGGCGGATCGGCACCGGTGTCGTGACGTCCGCGCCGGAGGCGGCGCCGTTCCCGGTCGCCGTGCCGCTGCTCGACCAGTCGCACCTGCACATCGCGTCCACTCCGGACAGCCGCCAGTTCGCGGACACCCTGGTGGAGTCGTTGCTGCTGCGGGTGCTCTCGCACTTCCAGCCGGGGCTCGTGCACGTGCACGTGTGGGACATCGGCCAGCTGACCGGCTCGCTGCCGGGGCTCTACCCGCTGACCCGCGCGAACCTGCTGACGGTGCACGACCCCGCACGGCTGCACGAGCTGCTCGACGAGCTGTCCGAGCACATCCGCCAGGTGCACACCAAGGTCCTGGTCGACGGCCACCTGACCGTCCGTTCGGTCAGCGGTGAGGGCCGGCGCACCGAGCCGTGGCGCATCGCCGTGCTGTTCGGCAACCGCAAGGCGTTGCGGGAGGAACACCAGCAGCAGCTGCAACGCGTGGCGCGCAACGGTTTGGCGTGCGGTGTGCAGCTGTTCATCGTGGACATCCCCATCACGGTCAACTCGCCGGTGGAGACGGTCTCGCTGCGCGGCGACGGCACGGCGACGTGCACCATGACCGGCAAGCACGTGCGGGTGACGCTCGACCCGGCCTTCCCGCGGACCCTGGTCCCCCGCGCCTGCGCGGCCATCGCGGACAAGCGCGAGGAACGCCGTGCGCGCATGGGCAAGTTCGACGACCTGCTGCCCGACCGGCCGTGGACCGAGAGCTCGGCGGCCGGGGTCGTCGCGCCCGTCGGGTTCGACGACGGCGAACAGGTCTGCGTGCAGCTTGGCGACACCTCGCCGCACGCGTTGATCGGCGGGCCGTCCGGTTCCGGCAAGACGAACTTCCTCTACGCGATGCTGGGCTCGCTGTGCGCGCGGTACTCGCCGGACGAGCTCGAGCTCTACCTGCTGGACTTCAAGGAGGGCGTGTCGTTCGCGCAGTTCGCGCCCGGCCGCAAGGACCGGTCCTGGCTGCCGCACGCGCGCCTGGTCGGCGTGAACGTCAACACCGACCGCGAGTTCGGCGTGGCGCTGCTGCGGTTCCTGGCCGACGAGATGCGCAGGCGCGCGGACGCCGCCAAGCAGCACGAGGTCACGAAGCTCGAGCACCTGCGTTCCGAGGACCCCGGCGGACGCTGGCCGCGGATCGTCGCGGTGATCGACGAGTTCCAGTACCTCTTCGCCGAACGCGACCAGGTGACGGCCGCCGCGACGCAGCTGCTGGAGGACGTGGCGCGGCGCGGCCGTTCGCAGGGCATCCACCTCGTGCTGTCGTCGCAGGACGTCTCGGGCATCGAGGGCTTCTGGGGCAAGTCGGCGATCTTCGAGCAGTTCACGGTCCGCATCGCGCTGCCCAAGGCCCGCCGGGTGCTGGCGGAGCCGCAGAACGACGCCGCCGTCGAGCTGCCCCGCTGGCACGCGGTGATCAACCACGAGTCGGGGGTCAAGCCGGGCAACGAGATCTGCCGCATCCCGGACTCGACGGCCAAGGGCACCATGGACTCCCTGCAGGCCGAGCTGTGGCGGCGCGAGCAGGGCCGGCCGCCGGGCCTGTTCGACGGCAGCAAGATCCCGCTGATCGACGGCGTGCGGGACTTCGTCGACCTGCGACCGGGCGAGGCATCGCCTACCGTGCTCCTCGGACAGGTCATCGACGTCGCGGGCAGCGCGGCGCGTGTTCGCTTCGCCCGCACGCCGGGCCGCAACATCGCGGTGATCGGCTCCGTGGTCCAGGACGCGGCCGCAGTGCTCGGCGGAGCGGCCGCGTCGCTGGGCAGGCAGCACCACCCGCGCGAGGCGACCTTCACGCTGGCCTGCCTCGTCGAGGAGGCGATGCCGGAGGCGCTGCACCTGGCCAAGCGCCTGAAGGACGACGGGCACGAGGCTCCGGTGATCGGCCTCGAGAACTTCCGCGACGTGCTGAACACGACCGCGGACGGACTGCGGTCGATCGGCAAGGGCGAGGCGGACACCCCGCTGTCACCGCACTACCTGGTGCTCTACGGCGTGGACGCGGCGCAGACGTTGCTGGAGCAGAAGGACGCGGTGACGCGGACGTCCGCTTTGGACAGCCTGCGGACGGTGCTCAAGCACGGCCCGGAGAACCGCACGCACGTGCTGGGCTGGTGGCGCGGGGTGCAGCGGCTGAAGGCGGCCCTGCCACCCGGCGTGTACGACGACATCGGCGCCTGGGTGGCGTTCGACGTCCAGGGCAAGGAACTGCTGTCGCTCGGGCCGGAACAGGTGATGGCGTGGTCCCCGCGGCCCCGCCGCGGCCTGTTCTTCGACAGGTTCGAGCACTCGCGACCGCAAGTGATCATCCCGTTCGACACAGGAGAAGCGTGATGAACCCGATGATGACGCACACGTTCGACCCCGTCCCGTCGCAGCGCCGCAGCGAGGAGGTGATCGGGGTGCCCGCGGGATCGGCCGTGGAGCGCTACAAGGAGATCATCGCCATCGCCGCGGACGCGGCCGCCCGCCAGCGCAAGCTGGACGAGGTGCGCTGCACCGAGCTGGCGGAGAAGCTCGCGGCCACCCAGCGGCGGATCGCCGAGGTGTGCGACCGCGAACGCGTGGTGCGGATGGGCGCGGCCCTGCACTGGGAGCAGGCGGTCGAGCAGCTCTGGGACGAACGCTGGCTGCAGATGGTCACCTTCCCGCTGCCCGACGAGACCGTCCCTCCCCGCCCGCCGGGCGAGTACATCCAGGAGATGGACACCGCGTACCAGGCGCTGGAGGACTCGCTCTCGAAGCGAACCCTGTTGCGCCGCAAGCAGAAGGACTAGTGCGCCGCCTGCGCACCACGGCCTGCGTGCGGGAGGCCAGCGACGACTCGCTCGTCCGCTGGGCGGCCCAGGCGCTCACGGCCGGCGGTGCTGCCTGGGAGCACAACGGCGCGGTGGCCGTGCACGCACCGGACCTGACCAGACGCCGCCGCCTGATCCTGTCCGGCCCGCCGGAGGGCGTCGCGTCCCTGCTGGCGGCTCACGGCCGCGGCGTGGAACTGCGCCCGCTGCTGGAACGTCAGCTCGCCCTCGACGTGATGGAGCTCATGCCCACCCCGTGGGTGGAGGACAAGCCGTTCGGCTGGATGGACCGCACCGGCTTCCTCGACGTGCCGGAGGACACCTGCTGGCTGCGCGACACCGCCGCCGTCGACCCGCTCCTGCGCGCGGCCAACCCGAGCTCGTGGGCCTGGCCGGGTGAGAAGGGCGTGTCCCGCTGGGCGGGCGTGCACGTCGGCGACACCCTCGTGGCCACCGCGGCGGAGGCGTGGTCGTCGACCGACGTCGGCTTCATGATGGGCGTGGCCGTCCACCCGTCCCACACGGGCCGGGGCCTGGGCAGGCGCGTGTGCCAGTTCGTCACCGCGTCCCTGCTCACCCTCTACGGCACCGCCGCCCTGTTCGTGGAGAACTACAACGCGACGGCCATCGCCCTGTACCGCAAGCTCGGCTACGCGTACCGCGACGTCACGACACTGCTCCCTGCGGCATAGCTCACAACGAGGAACAGTGGTCCCCGACCGCCGGTTGAAACGGATAACTGATCCGTAAAACAGGATGGAGATGGCCACACCATGACCACCGCACTGGAAGTCCGGCTCGCCTCCCGCCCGAAGGGCTGGCCGACCGAGGACAACTTCGAGATCGCCGAGGTGGAGGTCCCCACCCCGGCCGAAGGCCAGATCCTGGTGCGCAACGTGGTCATGAGCGTCGACCCGTACATGCGGGGCCGCATGAACGACACGAAGTCGTACGTGGCCCCGTACCAGGTGGGCGCCGCCCTGGAGGGCGGAGCGGTCGGCGAGGTCGTCGCCTCGGGCTCCCCGGACTTCGCCGTGGGCGACCACGTCCTGCACGGCCTGGGCTGGCGCGAGTACGCCCTGGTGAACACCAAGCACACCGTGAAGGTGGACGGCTCCGTCGCCCCGCTGACGACGTACCTGGGCGTCCTGGGCATGCCGGGCCTGACCGCCTACGCGGGCCTGCTGACCACGGCGGAGTTCAAGGAGGGCGACGCGGTCTTCGTCTCGGGCGCGGCCGGCGCGGTGGGCCAGGTCGTGGGCCAGATCGCCCGCCTGAAGGGCGCGTCCCGCGTCATCGGCTCCGCGGGCTCGGCGGAGAAGGTCGAGCACCTGACCGGGGAACTGGGCTTCGACGCGGCCTTCAACTACAAGGACGGCCCGGTGGCCGAGCAGCTGGCGAAGGCGGCCCCGGACGGCATCGACGTCTACTTCGACAACGTGGGCGGCGAACACCTCGAAGCCGCCATCAGCACGATGAACCTGAACGGCCGCATCACCATCTGCGGCGCCATCTCGCAGTACAACAACTCCGAGCCCCCCGCGGGCCCGCGCAACATGATGCAGGTCCTCTCCAAGCGCCTGACGATCCGCGGCATGCTGGTGGGCGACCACCAGGCCACGCAGCCGCAGTTCGTGAAGGAGGTGGCGGCCTGGATCGCCTCGGGCGAGCTGAAGTACTCGGAGACGATCGTCGAGGGCGGCGCCCGCAAGGCACCGGAGGCGTTCCTGGGCCTGTTGAAGGGCGAGAACACCGGCAAGATGCTGGTGAAGTTCTAGCGGCTGAGGCGAGCGGCAGCTTTCGGCTTGCCACCCACCCGCGAACGGCGCGGCCCCCGGATCAGACTTGGGTTCTAGTGGTCGTTGCAATGCCTGAGTTGCCGGGGTGTTGCGGTGTTCGAGATCCGGGAGGATCGCTCGCGCAGGGGCGGGCGGCTGGT
>NZ_JBHXCW010000273.1:0-9469 GCF_042725365.1 Lentzea sp. NPDC060358
CCCCCCTTTCGCTTGCGGTTCAACGATCACAAGCTGTTCTTGGTGCGGGCGGCGGCGGCGAAGACACCGGCGGCGACAGCCAACATGGCCAGAGCAGCGACAACGGCAACGATGACATCAGCAGACATGACTGGAAAAACTCCCCTTGACGCGATCTCCCGACTACTTGACGCTCGGGTACCCACAAAAGTTGCCTCGGGTAACGTTTTCGGGGTGAAACTCCGTGCTGTGGAAGCGCGCGTGCTCTCCGTAGCACCGTGGTTGCTCGCGTCGTCGGTGGTCGGGCACCTGTTCATGGTCGCCTTCCAGACGAAGATGACCATGATCGACCTGCTGGTCTACCGCAACGGGTCGCCGCACCTGTTCTCCGGCGACCTCTACGAGTGGCGGCTCGACCAGTACGCGGACGTGTTCCCGCTGCCGTTCACCTACCCGCCGTTCGCCGCGGCGATCTTCACGCCGATGAGCTGGATCCCGTGGGAGGCGTCGCGGTGGGTCTGGCAGCTCATCTGCCTCGCCTGCCTCTACTTCATCGTCCGGACCAGCCTCAGGCTGCTGAAGCTGGACGACCCGCGCCGCGCGATGTTCTGGACCGCGCTGGTGCTGTGGATCGAGCCGGTGCGCACCACGCTCAACTACGGCCAGATCAACCTCGTGCTGTGCGCGATCCTCATCGGCACGCTCGCGAGCGCGCGGAACTGGGTCGGTGGCGCCGGTGTCGGTTTCACAGCCGGCATCAAGCTGACTCCGGCCATTTCCGGGCTGTTCTTCCTGATCCAACGGCGGTGGATGGCCGCTGTGTGGTCGTTCGTCGCTTTTGTCGTGGTGTACGGGATCGGGTGGGCCATCTCACCGGCCCAGTCCGACAAGTTCTGGTTCCAGCTCCTCGGTGACGCGAGTCGCGTCGGGCCGGTCGGCAGCGCGATCAACCAGTCGATGCGCGGTGCGCTGAGCCGGACGTTCGGCTACGACGTCAAGACCGGGCCCGTCTACATCGTTGCCGTGCTCGTCGCCGCGGCGCTGACGTGGTTCGCCGTCAGCAAGACCAAGGACGTGCTGGCGTTGATCGTCAGCGTTCAGGTGCTCGGCCTGCTGGTCTCGCCGATCTCGTGGAGCCACCACTGGGTGTGGATGGTCCCGGCCCTGCTGTGGCTCGTCTACGAGGGCGGGCACCTGCTGTGCACGATCACCGCCGGGCTGTGGGTGGTGCTGACCGGCGGCTACCTGATCTCGTTCCTGCTGCTCGCCCAGCCGAACATCTGGGACTTCCCACGGCCGTGGATCTTCGTCGTGCTCGGCTGGGGCTATCCGGCCGCGGGCGTGCTCACGCTCGTCGCGATCGGGCTGGCGGCCAGGCGCAAGGCCGCGGCGCCCGCGCGGGACGAGGACGCCGCGGCGAGCCCGGCCGTCGGCTGACGGTCAGGCCAGCGCGTCCAGGACCCCGTCGATCTCCTCGGCGAGGGTCACGTCCAGTGCGGTGATGCCGCCCTTGTGATGCGTGCTCAGGCGGAATGTCAGCGTCTTGTAGCGGATGTCGACGTCCGGGTGGTGGTTGTCGTTCTCCGCGATCTCGGCGACCCGGTTCACCACCATGATCGCCCGCGCGAAGCTCTCCAGCTCGACCGTGCGCACCAGGGACGCGTCCTGGGCGGTCCAGCCGGGCAGTTTCGGCAGCACGTCGTCCAACTGGTCGTCGCTCAACAGCTCAGCCATGTCCTGATCGTCCCACCACGTCACGTAGGCTGCGCGTTTGCCACGGGAGTCCGGTGAAGCGCCGGGCTGAGAGGAGGGCTCGCAAGCCCTCGACCGTCCACCTGATCCGGGTCATACCGGCGTAGGGAGAGGTTTGACGTGAGAAGGATCTTTGCTGTCTTCGCCGCGGCCGTCGCGCTGACCGGCTGCTCGGCCGGGACGTCCGGCGCGCCGCAGTCGCGCGAGGTCACGCTGGTGACGCACGACTCGTTCGCGGTGGTGCCGGAGGTGCTGGACGAGTTCCAGAAGTCCTCGGGCATCACGGTGAAGCAGCTCGCGAGCGGCGACGCCGGCGAGCTGACGAACAAGCTCGTGCTCACCAAGTCCAACCCGATCGGCGACGTCGCGTTCGGCGTCGACTCGACGTTCGCCTCGCGCGCCCTGAACGAGGGCGTGTTCGCCGAGTACGCCTCGCCGGAGGCGTCGAAGGGCGCGCAGCGCTACCAGGCCGACACCTCGAACAAGCTGCACGCCGTCGACGTCGGTGACGTGTGCCTCAACATCGACCCGGCCAAGCTCGGCGGTGTCGAGCCGAAGTCGTACGAGGACCTCGTCGACCCGAAGTTCAAGGACAAGCTGGTCGTCGAGAACCCGGCCACCTCCTCGCCCGGTCTCGCGTTCCTGCTCGGCACGGTCGCGAAGTTCGGCGAGAACGGCTGGCAGGACTACTGGACCAAGCTCAAGGCCAACGGCGTCAAGGTCGTGAGCGGCTGGGAAGAGGCCTACAACCAGGAGTTCTCGGCCACCAAGGGCGACCGGCCGATCGTCGTGTCGTACGCGTCGTCGCCGTCGGCCGAGGGCGGCAAGACCAAGGCCGTGCTGGACACCTGCTACCGCCAGGTCGAGTACGCGGGCGTGCTGTCCGGCGCCAGGAACCCCGAGGACGCGAAGAAGGTCCTCGACTTCCTGCTGGGCGAGAAGTTCCAGGCCCAGGTCGCCGAGCAGATGTACGTCTACCCGTCGCGCGAGGGCGTCGCGCTGCCCGAGTCGTGGACCAAGGACGCGCCGCTGCCGTCGAACCCGCAGACGCTGCCCGCGGACAAGGTGAAGGACAACCGCGAAGCGTGGGTCGAGCAGTGGCGCAAGCTGGTGCAGGGCTGAGTTCCCGAACGTGGTGGTCCGCGGCGGCGTTGCTGCCGCTGGCCTTCCTGGGGTTGTTCTTCGCGTGGCCCGTGCTGGCGATCGTGTCGCTCGGGCTCCGCGAGGGCGGTGTCCTGAAGTCGCTCTTCGAGGGCGACACCTGGGAGCTCGTCGGCTTCACCCTCGGACAGGCCCTGGCGTCGACGATCGTGGCCGTCGTCGCCGGGATGCCGCTGGCGTTCGTGCTGGCGCGGTGCCGGATCCGGGGGCTGGGGCTGGTCCGGGCTGCCGTCATGGTGCCGTTCGTGCTGCCGACCGTGGTGGTGGGCCTGGCCTTCCGGACGTTCTGGCCGGACGGCGGGGTGCTGCCGATCGTGCTGGCCAACGCGTTCTTCAACGTCGCAGTGGTCGCGCGGACCGTCGGCGGGCTGTGGGCGCACACGGACCGGCGCGCCGAGGACGCGGCGCGGGCGCTCGGGGCTTCGCGGCCGCGCGCGTTCGTCTCCGTCGTCCTGCCGGCGCTGGCGCCCGCGATCGGGTCGGCCGCCGCCGTCGTGTTCCTGTTCTGCGCCACCAGTTTCGGTGTCGTGCTGGTGCTCGGAGGGTCGCGGTACCGGACCCTGGAGACCGAGATCTACCTGCGGACGGTCGAGCTGTTCGACCTGTCCGGAGCAGCCGCGTTGTCGTTGCTGCAGTTCGCCGCGGTGCTGGCGGTGCTGGTGCTCGGCGCACTGGCGCGGCGCCGGCGCGAGACCGCGTTGTCGTTGCGCGGCAGGGAAGAACTGGCGCGCAGGCCGTCCGGGGGCGAGTGGTACGTCGTCGGTGCCGCGTTCGCCGTCGTGGTGGCGCTGCTGACGCCGGTCGCCGGGCTGATCACCCGTTCACTGTCCACCCGGGACGGCTGGAGCTTCGCCGGGTACGTGGCGCTGAACACCCGCGGCGATCGCGGCACGCTGGCGGTGACCGGGATCGACGCCGCGGTGCACTCGTTGCGGACGGCGTTCGACGCGACGCTGGTGGCGCTGGTCGTCGGGGTGTTCTCGGCGGTGGTGCTGGTCGGCCTGCGGCGGTCCGGCAGCCGCTTCGCCGAGGTGCTCGACACCGCCCTGATGCTGCCGCTCGGGGTGTCCGCGGTGACGGTCGGGTTCGGGTACCTGATCACGATGGACGCGCTGCCGGGCGATTTCCGCACCTCACCGATGCTGGTACCGCTGGCGCAGGCGCTGGTCGTGACGCCGCTGGTGGTGCGGATGGTCCTGCCGGTGCTGCGGGCCGTCGACGAACGGCTGCGGCAGGCGGCGGCGACGCTGGGTGCCTCGCCGTGGCGGGTGTGGCGCGAGGTCGACCTGCCGATGGCCGGGCGGTCGCTGGCGGCGGCGGCCGGGTTCGGGTACGTGGTGGCGCTGGGGGAGTTCGGCGCGACGAGCTTCCTCGCGCGGCCGGACGCGCCGACGCTGCCGGTGGTGATCGCGCGGCTGATGTCGCGGCCGGGCGAGTTGAACAGCCAGATGGCCTACGCGGCGTGCGCGCTGCTGATGGTCGTGACGGTCGGGTGCGTGCTGGTGATCGAACGGTTGCGCGTGCCGAGCAGCGGGGAGTTCTGATGGCGCTGGAACTGGACTCGATCACCGTCCGCTATGGACGGACGGTGGCGGTGTCGGACGTGTCGCTGTCCGTGGCCGACGGCGAGGTCGTGGCGTTGCTCGGGCCGTCGGGCTGCGGGAAGTCGACCCTGCTGCGCACGGTCGCGGGCCTGGAGAAGCCGACTTCCGGTGCCGTGCGGTGGGACTCCGCGGACCTCGCCGGGGTGCCGGTGCACCGGCGCGAGTTCGGGCTGGTGTTCCAGGACGGGCAGCTGTTCCCGCACCGGACCGTCGCGGGCAACGTGGCGTTCGGCCTGCGGATGAGGAAGGTCGAACGGGAGGCGCGGGACAAGCGGGTGCTGTCGCTGCTCGAACTGGTCGGGCTGGAGGGGTACGCGGGCCGCCGCGTGACCCAGCTGTCCGGTGGGGAGCAGCAACGGGTCGCGCTGGCGCGGGCCCTGGCGCCGTCACCGCGGCTGCTGCTGCTGGACGAGCCGCTGTCGGCGCTCGACCGGGCGTTGCGCGAACAGCTCGCGGTCGACCTGGCGCGGCTGCTGCGGGAGGCGGCGACGACGGCGCTGGTCGTGACGCACGACCACGACGAGGCGTTCACGCTGGCCGACCGGGTGGCGATCATGTCGCGCGGCCGGATCGTGCAGGTCGGGCCGCCCGCCGAGGTGTGGTCGTCGCCGGTCGACGTGGAGACGGCGAAGTTCCTGGGGTGCGGCAGGTTCGTGCCCGGCTCGTTCGTGGGGCTGGACGTCGAACGGGTCGGGCTGCGCGCCACGGCGCTGCGGGTCGACCCCGACGGGTTGCTGGAAGGCACCGTGCTGGAACGGGTGCACCGGCGCGACCACGTGCGGCTGCTCGTGGAGATCGGCGGCGAGGAGTACGAGGCCGTCGGTCCGATGAGCGAGGTCGGCGACCAGGTGCGGCTCGCAATCGACTTGGACGGCGTCGCGCGCGTCGGGTAGGCATGCGCCTCATGGGACTTCTCGGGGGACGCGTCGCCCTGGTCACGGGTGTGAGCCGGCGGCAGGGCATCGGCTACGCGATCGCGGCACGGCTCGCGGGCCTCGGCGCGGAGCTGTTCGTGCAGCACCACGTCCCGCACGACGCCGCCCAGCCGTGGGGCGCGGACTCCGTCGGCGAGGTGCTGGCGGAGATCGGCGCGCCGGGGCTGGGCGTGGACCTGGCCGAGGCCGACGCGCCGGACCGGCTGATGGCCGCGGCCGTCGAGGCCCACGGGCACGTCGACGTGCTGGTGTGCAACCACGCGCGGTCCGGGGGCGACGGGCCGTTGGGGGAGCTGAACGCGGCGATGCTCGACGCGCACTACGCCGTGAACACGCGGTCGTCGATCCTGCTCGCGCAAGCGTTTGCCCGGCAGTGGAACGGGACCGATGGCGGCCGGGTCGTGTTCATGACGTCCGGGCAGAACCTCGGGCCGATGCCCGGTGAGATCGCCTACGCGGCGTCGAAGGGCGCTCTGGCGGCGATCGTGGCCACCCTGTCGCACGAGCTGGCGGACCGGGGCATCACCGTCAACGCCGTGAACCCCGGTCCCACCGACACGGGGTGGGCGGGACCGGAGCTCACGGACTTCGTGAACGAGCGGATGCCGTCGAAGCGCTGGGGCCTGCCGGACGACGCCGCCCGGCTGGTCTCCTGGCTCTGCACCGCCGACGCCGGGTGGATCACCGGACAGGTGATCAACAGCGAGGGCGGTTTCCGGCGCTAGTTGTCCTTCGTGATGAGGCGCATCGCCGCGAGGCCCGTGCCGATCAGCAGGTAGCAGCCCGCGAGCAGCGTGCTGTCCCAGATCTGGTCGAGCGGGATCGGGTCGCGCATCACGTCGATCAGGCCGGGGAACCCGGTCGTGATCAGGAACGGGTGCAGCCAGTCGAGCGAGGAGAACTGCGCCAGCACCTGGAACACGATGATCGTCGTCATCGTGGCCGCCTGCACCACCAGCGGGTGCTCGGTCGCCGAGCTGACCGCGAGGGCCACCGCGCCGATCGACACCATCTGGAACGTCACCAGCACGACGAACAACGCGATGCGCACGAGGCCCTCGCCGGTGCTCAGCGTGGTGCCGGAGAGCGTCATCATGCCGTCGGTGCCCAGGAACGCGGTGCCGGCGATGATCCCGACGACCGCCATCAGCGTGACGGCGAGCAGCGACATCGCGGCGAGCCCGAACAGCTTCACGAACAGCAGCCGCACCCGTGACACCGGAGCGACCAGCAGGCCGCGCAACGTGCCGTGCTGGGCCTCGCCCGCGAGCCCGTCCGCCGCCCAGATCGACGCCACCAGCGGCAGCAGCAGGTTGAGCGACAGGAACAGCGTGAAGATCGGCACGACCATGCCGTTGCCCTGCAGGATCGCGGCGATCCCCGGACCTCCGCCACCGCCCTCGTCGCCCGCGGTCCAGATGCCGAAGCTGATGATGATCGGCACGAGCACCAGGCCGAACAGCCCGATGAGCGTGCGGGGCCTGCGCAGCATCCAGCGCAACTCGGAACCGAACTGACGCGTGATCATCGCGAGCCCCCGTCCAGGGTGTCGACCGCGGACATCCCGCGCTCGGCCTCCTCGGCCTCGGTGAGCCGCGCGAACAGCTCCTCCAGCCCCGTCTTCCACCGCGTCGCCTCGAAGACCTGCGCGCCCGCCTTGACGAGCGTCTCGATCACCTGCGGCGCGCTCGTCCCCGCGAGCTCGATGCGCAGACCCTCGTTCAGCGGCCGCGCGGAGATCTTCGCCTGCCGCAACGCGCTGAGCGCCGTCTCGACGTCCGGCGTGACCACCTGCAGCGCCGACCCGCCCGCCTGCAGCAGTTCGGTCAGTTCGCCCTGCGCCACCACGGTCCCGCGGTGCAGGACGGCGACGTGCGTGCAGGTCGCCTCCACCTCGCTCAGCAGGTGGCTGGAGACGACGACGGTGCTGCCGGCCGCGTGCAGCTCCGCGATGATCTTGCGGATCTCGCGGGTGCCCGCCGGGTCGAGCCCGTTGGTCGGCTCGTCGAGCACGACCAGCTTGCGCGGCACGAGCAACGCCCCGGCGAGGCCGAGACGTTGCTTCATGCCGAGCGAGTACCCCCGGTACCGGCGGTGGGCCGCCTGGGCGAGCCCGACGCGTTCGATCGCGTCCTCTACCGCCTGCTTGATCTGCTTCTTCGGCAGGAGGGGTTCGAACGCCGCACAGCGGACGAGGTTCTCCCGCCCGCTGAGGAACGGGTGGAACCCCGGACCCTCGACCAGCGCGCCCACGTGCGGCAGCGACTGCTCGGCGCCCTCCGGGAGCGGCCTGCCGAGCAGTTCGATCTCCCCCTGCGTGGGGCGGACCAGGCCGAGCAGCATCCGGATGGTGGTCGTCTTGCCCGACCCGTTGGGGCCGAGCATGCCGAGCACGGCCCCCTCCGGCACTTCCAGGTCCACGCGGTCCACGGCGACCGTGCTGCCGTACTCCTTGCGCAGACCCCTGGTCCGCGCGGCGACAGCCGGTTTCGTCGGCGCTGTCACCGGCGCGCTGGTCGAGGTGGTCACTTCACCTGTCCGATCGTGTCGAACAGCACCTGCTCGGGCACGGCGCCCGCGACCACGCGGCCGTCGTCGGCGATGAGCACCGTCGCGACCTTGGTCGTGAAGAGCTGACCGCTGCCCCAGCTGCCGCTGACCTTCTTCGTGAACCGGTCGACCAGCCCCTGTGCCTCAGCCGGGACCTGGGTCATGGCCTGGGCGGGAATCCTCGCGCCGACGACCGTGTCCCAGCCCGTGCCGAAGACCTGCGGGTTCTCCCCCTGCAGGGCCTGCTCGATGCCGAGCTCCGGCTTCTCGCCCCGCTGCTGCTCCTTGGCCTCCGGCGTCGTGACGCCGGCATTGGCCGGAGGCGTGAACTCGAAGAGCTTCGAGTCCTGCGGGCCGACGTTGATCTCCTTGAACCCGACGGTGCCGGCCGGCTCCGCCGTGCCGTTGGTCAGGACGGCGACGCGCAGCGGCATCTTGAGCTCGGAGTCGACGGCGATCCGCACCTCGCGGACCAGCGTCTTCTCGCTGGCCTTGGGGGTCAGCACGAGCTCGTAGGCGGCACGGTTCGCCACGCGGGCGGTGCCGTCGACGCTGATGTCGCTGAACTCCTTGGTCTTGCCGACGATCTCCTTGGCCGCGCTGGCCGGGTCGACCGACTTCCGGCCGGCCTCGGGCTCGCCGGTGTTCTTGTGCTCCGATTTCGTGACCTCGTTGTCCGCGGAGTTCCACGACCAGGTGGTCGTCCCGTCGTCGACGATGGTCTGCTCGGACTGGCCGTTGGGCAGGGCCAGGCGCACCTTGCCGTTGCCGTCGGTCCAGATCCGCGCGCTGTGCTTGCCGTCGGCCAGCTGCGGGATCTCGGCGATCGCCGGGAGCCCCAGCTTGTTGTCGACCTCGACCGTGCCGCCGAACGCTCCCGGCTTGCTGGTCAGGACCTGCTCGACGAGGGTCTCGGCCGAGACCTGCGGAAGTGATGGTGGCTGGCCTGCGCCTGCGGGCATGGCGAGCAGGCTCAGGCCTGCCGCACCGGTGACCACCACGGCTGCTGACGCGGCCAGGGTCACCTTTCGCTTGTTCATCTTGTGGTCCCCTCCTCCAAGGGCTTGTGGTTCTAGCTTGGGGGGAGGTTGCTGAGATGGTGCTGAGACTAGTCCCAGCTGGGGGTTTGTGCGTTGTGGGTGATCTTTTCGGGGTGGTTTGGGGTTACCCCTAGGGGGTGGGTGGCCGGGTGGCTTGGTGGTCGCCGGGTTGATGTGGCCGGGTGGATGTGGCCGGGCGGCTTGGTGGTCATCGGGCGGAGGTGGCCTTGCGGGTGGTCACCGGACGGGGTGTCACCGGGCGGGTGGTCGCTTTGCGGGCTGCGGCTGGGTGGGTTGTCGCTTTGCGGGTTGCGGGCGGGCGGGTGGTCACCTTGCGGGCGGCCGGCTTGCGTTGCGTGCTTCCCCTCAGGGGCTCTGCCCCCGAACCCCCGGCAATCTGATCGGGGGCACCGCGCCCTCGGCGGGTTGATGGCACGCCTGTTGCGTT
>NZ_JBHXCW010000274.1:0-9452 GCF_042725365.1 Lentzea sp. NPDC060358
CCGCCACTCAGCGTGAGTGGCGGCCCGTTCCGTTCGTCGGCGGTCAGGCGGACTGGCGTCGCCTGCCGATCACGCTGGCGCCCACGCCGAAGGCCACGAGCAGTGCGCCGACCAGGCCGAGGCCCAGCACGCTGGCACCGGTCTTGGCCAGCACGTCGACGCTGCCGCCACCGGCACCCGTGGCGAGGGCGGGAGCGGCCGGGGTGTGGTCACCACCGCGCTCGGGAGCAGAGCGGGGAACGACCGGGAAGCCGTACTCCCAGTCGCTGCCGGCGTAGACGGCGACGTGGCCGCCCCACTCGCCCTCGAACTGCCACGGCCCGTCGACCCGGGCGAAGTACGCCCCCGCGGGAACGCGGTCGAAGCGCACGTGGCCCTTGTCGTCGGAGAACGTCTCGGCGACGTCCACGCCGAGCTCGCGGTCGTGCAGCACGATCCGGGTGTTGCCGATGGCCTCGTCCGCGTCGGCCGTCCTGTTGCCGTTGCGGTCGTAGTAGAGATGCCCGCTCACGGACCCGAACCCACCGGGCACCCGCGCCGAGTCGAACGCCTCGGCGGCGTCGGTGTTCCACCCGGCGTGCGGCGCGAACCCGCAGGACGCGATGACCTTGCCGAAGGTGATGCCGGCCGGCGGCACCTTCTCGACCACGACGATCGTCTTGGTCTCGCCCGCCTCGACCGTCACGCCGGCGCCGCGCAGCTGGTCCCAGCCCAGCGGGTTCGGCTCGCTGATCCGGCCCCCGAACTGGTTCTCGTCACCGATCCGGTTGCACCAGGCCTGGATGTTCGTCATCGCCCGGTCGCCGGAGTTGGTCAGCGTGATCGTGATCCGGGCGTCCTCGTCGGCCCGGTAGACCTCTTTGTCGAGCGTGAGGGTCGCGCTGAGCGACTCGCGGTACGGCCGCTCCGCGCGGGCGACCAGCTCGAGCGGCGCGCCCGGCTGGACGCGGGTCTTCGGCTCCGTGCCGTTCGAGTGCACGATCCAGCCGCCGGCGATGGAGTAGCCGACGTAGTAGTCGCCCGACGGGATGTCGTTGAACGTGTAGCGGCCGTTGGCGTCGGTCGTGGTCTTGAAGTAGCCGTAGGGCACGCCACCGTTGATCTCGACCACCGCGTCCGGCGCGGCCTCCCCGGCGTCCTGCTGACCGTTGCGGTTCTTGTCGTTGTAGACGAGACCGCGGATGCCGCCCTTGCTCTGCTCGACCACGACCTCGCCGTGGTACCCGCTCTGGCTCGGGTTCGAGCGGCCGTCGAAGTCGATGACGCCCCAGAGGACCAGCTTGCCGCCCTGGACCTGCTCGATCGTGCCGGTGGCCTCGAACGTGCGGGACTCGCCGGGCGCGAGCGAGATGCCGGCCCCCCGGTGGCCGAAGTCGCCCCACTGCGCCTCGGGGGTGTTCACGGCGAGGATCGGGAAGTTCAGCTTGACGTGCTCGGCGGTCTGCCCGCCGACGTTGGTGACGGTCAGCCAGAAGCGCACGGTCTCGTGCGACTGGTAGCTCGACTTCTCGAACCACAGGGTGCCGCGCGGGCTCGGCGCGGACCCACCGGGCATGAGCCTGAGCGTCGTCTCCCCGCCGGACTCGGTGACCTGGAGCTCGAGGCCGCCGTTGCCGCCGGCGAACTTCCACGCGGGGTCGATCATGAGCCAGTACGAGCCGACGGGGAGACCGGTGAACTCGGACCAGCCGTCGGCCCCGCTCGCGCGCTCCGCGACGACAGCGCCGGTCTGCTTGTCCGTCAGGAAGACCCGGACGCCGACGACCTGCTCACCCGGCTCGGAGTAGCCGTTGCCGTTCTTGTCCTGGAAGGTCTTGATCCTGTAGTTGCCCACGGCCGCGGCCTTGCCGGGCTCGTCGCTCTTCGGCGGCTCGGGCACCGAGGGCGGCGGCGCGCTCTCCGAGGTCGGGACGGGCGCGGACCCGGTGCTGCTCGGCGGCGCCGACTCGGACGTCGACGGCGGCACGGAGTCCGAAGTGGACGGCGGCGCGCTCTCCGTGCTCGTCGGCGTCTGCTCGACGCTCGTGGACGCCGGCGTCTCCGGCTCGTCCTGCGCGAGCGCACCGACGGTGGCACCGCCGAACGCGAGCACGACAGCGGTGGTCAAGGCCCCGAATCTGAGCAGGGCACGGCTGACCGATCTCTCGGACAAGGTGAATCCCCCATTGGAACGACGGTGGTGGTTCGCCGACGTCAAGCCCCCGCACGCGTCCGCAGAACCGCCGCCAAGCTACCCGAGCGAATCCGCACGCGGAAGCCTGTTCCTTCCACGACGAATGGATCTGTGAAGTTCCGCTCACGCCGTAACGCCCGGGTGGCATGCTGACCGGCGTGACACCGGAGGACCTGGCGCACCTGCGCCGGGCGCGCGACCTCATGGACCGCGAGCACGCCAGACCGCTGGACGTGCCCGCGATGGCCAAGGCCGCCCTGATGTCGCCGTCGCACTTCTCCCGCCAGTTCCGCGCGGCCTATGGCGAAACCCCGTACAGCTACCTGATGACGCGGCGCATCGAGCGCGCCAAAGCGTTGCTGCGCCTGGGAAAGCTGTCGGTGACGGAGGTGTGCGTCGAGGTCGGCTGCACGTCGCTGGGCTCGTTCTCCGCCCGCTTCACCGAACTGGTCGGCGAAACCCCGTCGGCCTACCGCGCCCGTTCGCACGACTCGCTGGCCGCGGTGCCGGGGTGCCATCTCGCGCGCCTCACGAGACCGAGCAGGTTTCGAGAAGCGTCCGGCGCCGGCGCTGTTTAGCGTCTTCGCCCATGAAGCTCTCGCACACGTTCCTCTTCGTCCACGACCAGGACGAAGCCCTGAAGTTCTACCGCGACGTCCTCGGCCTCGAGGTCCGCAGCGACGCGCGGATCGAGAACTACCGCTGGCTCACGGTCGGGCCGCCCGAACAGCCGGACGTGGAGATCGGCCTGTCCCGAATCGGCCCGCCCGCCCCGCCGACCGACCACGAGGCGCTGCACGCCCTGCTGGCCAAGGGATCGTTGCACGGCATCATCTTCGTGGTCCCGGACGTGGACGCGGAGTTCGACCGGGTCCGCGCGGCCGGCGCCGAGGTGCTGCAGGAACCCGTCGACCAGCACTACGGCGTCCGCGACTGCGCCTTCCGCGACCCGTCCGGCAACATGGTCCGCTTCTCCTCGCCGCGCTCCGCCTGAAAACCCGGTTCTGAACTTCCGCGCGACGTGCTTTCCTGATGTCCTCTGGCGCACACACGGACGAGGTCGATGCCATGGCAAGCCCCGGACACACCGGGTGCCTTCGCCGTGCCCGGTGACACCTGCGTACTTCTTCGTGCGATCACCAGGAGCACCGACCTTGACTTGGTACACCTCTTTCTTCACCGATCTCGCCAACGGTTTCTGGCGAGGCGCAGTCCAGCCGGCACACACGTCGGCCGAGATCGACTTCGTGACCGGCTTCTCGTCCGGCCGGCGCGTGCTGGACGCACCGTGCGGCAGCGGCAGGCACAGCATCGAACTGGCCCGCCGCGGCTACGCGGTCACCGGCCTCGACATCTCCGCCGAGGCCATCGCCTTCGCCCGTTCCTCGGCTCCTTCACTGGACTGGCGGCTGGGCGACGTGACGACGCTGGGTTCGTTCGGGTTCACCGCGGACCTGGCGCTGTGCATGGGCAACAGCTTCGGCTACCTGTCCCACGCCGACTCGGAGCGGTTCCTCGCGGACATGGCGGCCATCGCGCCCGTGCTGGTGCTCGACTACGGGTGCGCGGCGGAGTCACTGCTGCCGTCGCTGCCGGGCTCGATCCGCATGTCGGCCGGCGGCGTCGACATGGTCGCCGTGAACTCCTACGACGTGGCTTCGGGGCGGCTGCTGATCGACTTCACCTTCACGTCCGGCTCACGGGTGCAGCGGTCGGTTTGCGAGCAGCACGTCTACACGGCCGGTGAGTTGAGCCGGATGCTCTTGAGCGCCGGGTTCTCGTCGGTCTCGTTGTACGGCGATGTCGACGGGAGTGCGTTCAGCATCGGCAGCCGCCGGTTGCTGGCGGTGGCGCGCCGCTGAGAAATGCCGAATGGGCGGCGCACTGCGGTGCGTCGCCCATTCGTTTGGAGCGGAAGCGGAGGGATTTGAACCCCCGGACGGTTGCCCGTCTCCCGCTTTCAAGGCGGGTGCATTCGGCCGCTCTGCCACGCTTCCCCGACGCCGAGGCGTCCGGCGAGAAGCCTAGCCGTTCGCCTCGCGCAGGTGTGTCGTGACCCGGTCGAACACCTTGGCCAGCACCTCGCCCTCCTCGGGCGTCAGCAGGTCGACGATGTGGGCCCGCACGCCTCGCAGGTGGGTGGGGGCGGCGGCCACCAGTTGGGTCATGCCCTTCTGGGTCAGCTCCGCCAGGACGCCCCTGCCGTCCTCGGTGCACTCGCGGCGGGAGACCAGGCCCGCCTTCTCCATGCGGGCCACCTGGTGGGAGACGCGGGACTTCGAGGAGGCGACGTCCTCTGCGAGCTGGGTCATGCGCATGCGGCGGTTCGGTTGTTCGGAGAGGCGGACGAGGATCTCGTAGTCCGCCAGTGACACTCCGTGGGCGTCCTGCAGCTCTCGGTGCAGGCGGTCCATGAGCATGGACGATCCGCTCACGTAGGTGCGCCACGCGCGCATCTCGCCCTCGTCGAGCCAGTGCGGCTCCCGGTCACTTCGTGTCACGGGAACAAGGCTAGACGGCCTGATGACGGTTCAGTCATCCCTCTGGAAAACGCGGCCTTCTGGAGGCAGACTCCTCCGCCGTACACGCGCGTTAACCACGCCTTCGAAAGGCTCCACCCATGAGTTCGTTCAGACGGCTTTCCGTTCTGGCGATCACCGCCGCCGCGGCCACTGTCATCAGCGCTACCGGGCCTGCCCAGGCCGATGTCCAGTCGTTGCGCGGTCGGGGCACGGTTGACGTGCGCCTGATCGGCATCAACGACCTGCACGGCAACATCGAGCCGCCGACCGGGTCTTCCGGACGCGTCATCCTTCCCGACGGCACGACCGTCGACGCCGGTGGCGCCGCCTACAACGCCACGCACATCAAGAACCTCCAGAAGGAGGTCAAGAACTCCGTCATCGTCGGGCAGGGCGACCTGATCGGTGCCTCGCCGATCGTGTCGGCGCTGTTCCACGACGAGCCGACGATCGAGGTGCTCAACAAGGTCGGCATGGACACGACCGCGGCGGGCAACCACGAGTTCGACGAGGGGTACAAGGAGCTCCTGCGCATCCAGCGCGGTGGGTGCCACCCGGTCGACGGGTGCCAGTTCAGCGACAAGTACAAGGGCGCGAACTTCCCGATCCTCGGCGCGAACGTCACGAACGCCAAGACCGGGCTGCCCGCTCTGCCGCCGTTCTGGGTGGAGATCCGCGACGGGATGCCGATCGGCTTCATCGGCATGCCGCTCAAGGACGTGCCGATCCTGGTCGACCCGAGCGGCATCAAGGAGATCCAGTTCGGCGACGAGGTGAAGGCGGCCAACAAGTACGCCAACCTCCTCGACGCGATC
Organism: Lentzea sp. NPDC060358; assembly: GCF_042725365.1. Lineage (NCBI taxonomy): Bacteria > Bacillati > Actinomycetota > Actinomycetes > Pseudonocardiales > Pseudonocardiaceae > Lentzea > Lentzea sp. NPDC060358. The sequence goes on from NZ_JBHXCW010000274.1 coordinate 5,511, forward strand.
GGCGTGAAGTCGATCGTGCTGCTCGTGCACCAGGGCGACCAGGTCACCTCCACCGGTGGCGGCCCCAACGCGTGCAACGTCGCGGCGAACAACCCCGGCAGCTACATCGCCACCAACGTCAGCCCGAAGATCGACGCGGTCTTCTCCGGCCACAGCCACCAGCACTACAACTGCGTGGTCAAGGACCCGGCCGGCAACCCGCGCCCGTTCATCGAGGGCCTCGCGTTCGGGCGTGAGCTCAGCGTCGTCGACCTCAAGATCGACCGCCGCACGCGCGACGTCGTCCGCGGTGAGACCAAGGCCGACAACAAGATCGTCACCCGCACGGTCACGCCGGACCCGGCCATCCAGTCCGTGATCGACACGGCCAAGACGAAGTCCGCCCCGATCGCCAACAAGCAGGTCGGCACGATCAGCGCGGACATCCTCAAGGTCCAGAACACCGCGGGCGAGTCGCAGCTCGGCAACCTGATCGCGGACTCGCAGCTCGCGGCCACCTCGGCCAACGGCGCGGTGCTCGCGCTGATGAACCCCGGTGGCGTGCGCGCGGACCTCACCTACGCCAGCTCGCCCGCCGGTGAGGGCAACGGCGTGGTCACCTACGGCGAGGCGTTCACCGTGCAGCCGTTCGGCAACATCCTGCAGACGGTCACGCTGACCGGCACGAACATCAAGGCCGTGCTGGAGCAGCAGTTCACCGCCGCGAGGCAGTTCGTCCTGCAGCCGTCGTCCGGCCTCAAGTACACCTGGTCGGCGTCCGCGCCGTTCGGGTCGAAGGTCTCGAACGTCACGCTCAACGGTGCTCCGCTCGACCCGAACGCGAGCTACCGCGTGACGATCAACAGCTTCCTGCAGGGCGGCGGTGACGGCTTCACCGAGTTCACCAAGGGCACCGCCATCACCGGTGGCGGCATCGACCTGGACGCGTTCTCCGCCTACCTGACGGCGCACCCGAACCAGGCCCCGCCCGCGCTCGACCGCATCACGCAGACCCCGTAACCCGCGGGCCGGCTGCGCAGGCCACCTCGGCGGCGGAAGTCGCCGGGGTGGCCTTTTCGCGTGTCGGGTTGCTCCATTTGATCTAGGGTGAGGGCCGATGTCGTGGTTGCGTCGGCTCCTGCTGCTCGCCGGTCTGGTGACCGGCGCCTGGCTGCTGGGCGGCGCCGGTGAGGCCTCCGCCGACGTCCGCGTCGAGATCGACCAGCTGCGGGTCGAGGTCGGGCTCCCCGTCCTGGACGCCGCGGTGACCATCGCGGTGGAGGTCGAGACCGGGATCGTCCCGCCACGGCCCGGCACGTCCGTCCCGCCGGAGCCGGTCCCGCGCACCGACGTTCCCGACCCACCACCCGTGCCCCAGGTCCACCCCGTTGCCGCGCCTCCCGTCCAGGTCGAGACGCGGCAGGTCGAACCACCGCCGACCGCCGCGACACCGGTCGAGGAACCCGCTCCGCAGCAACCACGGCAACCGCGGGCGGAACGGCCGGTCCCCGGCACGCTCCCGCCGAGTGGTGCCGGTACGACCGCGAACGGCACCCAGCTCCCGGCGGGCACGTTGCCGCACGCACTGTGGCCGCCCACCGCCACGACGTCGCTCGTCAGCACCGAACGGCACGACGCACCGCGCACCGTGCGCGCGGAGGAACCGACGTTCTCCCCCGACTGATCCCGGCGCCGTCACGAGCACAGGGATCTGTCACTTCACGCGTCAGGGAGAACAGTCATGCGCAAGAACCTCAACCGGACGATGTCCGCCGCCCTGCTGACCGGCGGCCTCCTGGTCGCCACCGCCGGGTGGGCCCGGGCCGTCCCGGTGCCGGTCGACGTCGACGACGAGGTGCGCGTCGGCAACCTCGTCAGCGTTCCCGTCAGGATCTGCGGCAACGCGATCACCGTGCTGGGGCACGACGACGCCACGTGCGTGGAGCGGCCGGCGGCGCGCGTCCAGTCCGAGCCGGCGCTCGTCTCCGCACCCGTCACGGTGTGCGGCAACTCGGTCGGCGCCGCGGGCGGCGGGGCCGGCAGCTGCGGTGAGACCCGGCCCGAGCAGGCCAACGGCACGATCGAGGCGCCGGTGACCGTCTGCGGCACCAGCGCGGCCGTGCTCGGCACGGCGAGCGGCGACTGCGGCAAGACCGTCGATCCCCAGCCGGAAGAGCCGGAGCAGCCCGAACAGCCCGAGCAGCCGGAACAGCCGCAGCCGGAGCAGCCCGGTGGCCAGAACCCCGGCGGCGGCAATGACAGCAGCGGCAATGACAGCGGCGGCAACAACGGCGGCGGCGACACCAGCGACGACTCGGGCGCCGGCACCCCGCAGACCGGGGAGAAGGCGTCCGGGACGTCGCAGCAGGCGTCCGCGATCCCGGCTCTCCCGCGCACCGGCGCGGACCCGCTCGAATTCCTGCTGCTCGGTCTCGGACTGATGTCCGCGGGCCTGATGGCACGTCGCGGAGCGCGTCGCACCACCAATTCCTGATCATTTTTCACAATCGCCCGGTGAGCACCCCGCTCACCGGGCGATTGCTGTCCGCACAGTCGATCTCCGCAGGTCATCCGGTTGACTTCACCAATTCAGGTTTGCTGTGAGGTGTTGAGAAATGCGGCGATCAAGCGCATGCTCGAAGGCGAGCTGGCAACCGGTAGGTGAATTGATCTGGACCACCCGGTGGCCACGCCCAGAAGGGGTAGGTGGTGCTGTGCAGGTATCTCCTCGCTGTGGCGAAACGCGGTTTGTCGCATCCCCGCGGGTGGACCGGACGTGACCGGTCCGGCCGCGACTGCGTAGCGACGGACACGGGGTTTCGGGTGCCCAGGCGCCGTCGGGCGTCGCTCGGAGCACTTCGACGCTGTTGAGCTCGGCATCGCTGACGTCTCATGGCGTCACCGGCCGAGCGCCACGCCAACCTCCGTGGGCCGTAGTCGTCACTACTCAAATGGGAAAGCCTCGGTGCGGTGCCCTGACGTCGGGCGCCGCACCCAGGCGTGTTTGGTGCTTTATCGTTTGCGGCACCCATGGGGTCCTTAACAGGAGGATTGCGGTGCAGTTCAACGAAGGCGCGGATCTCGATCTTTCTCAGGTTTCGGACCAGCGGGGCGTCGGCGGGCGCGTCGCCGGTGTCGGCGGCGGCCTCGGCGTGGTCGGCCTGATCATCTACTTCCTGGTGCAGCAGTTCACCGGCATCCAGCTGCCCACGAGCGGGCTGGAGGGCATGGGGTCGAACACCCAGGTCGAGTCGAGCCAGCTGGCCGAGAAGTGCAAGACCGGCGCCGACGCGAACCGCGACGGCGACTGCCGGATCGTCGCCACGATCAACTCGATCCAGGCGTTCTGGACCGACCAGTTCGCCCGCTCCGGCAACACCTACCAGGTCACCAAGACCAACTTCTTCCGCAACAGCGTGAACACCCGCTGCGGCAACGCGACCTCCGCGGTCGGCCCGTTCTACTGCCCGGCGGACTCCCAGGTCTACATCGACCTCGACTTCTTCAACGAGCTGCGAACCAAGTTCGGCGCGACCGGCGGCCCGTTCGTCGAGGCCTACGTGCTGGCCCACGAGTACGGCCACCACGTGCAGAACCTGCTCGGCACCTCGGACCGGGTCGGCAGGGAGACCGGGCCGACCTCGGGCTCGGTGCGGCTCGAGCTGCAGGCCGACTGCTACGCGGGCGCGTGGGGCAAGGCCGCGACGACGACCCCGTCGGCCAACGGCCAGCCGCTGATCACGAACATCACGCAGGAGGACATCGCCGCGGCCCTGGACGCGGCGGCGCGCATCGGTGACGACTACATCCAGAGCGAGCTCGGTGGCGGACGGGTCGACACGACGCAGTTCAGCCACGGCAGCTCGGCGCAGCGGCAGAAGTGGTTCAACACGGGCCTGCAGACCGTCGCACCCACCAAACCCGCCCCAAGGTCACTCACGGTGACCCGCCCAGTCCAGTGGG
>NZ_JBHXCW010000275.1:0-9438 GCF_042725365.1 Lentzea sp. NPDC060358
CTCCCGACGAGCTCGACCGTCCGGCCGGCCCGGCGGGACTCGTCGACCCACTGGTCGATCGCCTGCCCGCAGGCCTGGTCGAGGTGCCGGACCTCGCTCAGGTCCATCCGGACGTGCTCGCGGTCGACCCGTTCCAGCTCTTCCAGCAGCCTCGGCAGCCGCAGGAAGGTCGCGTTGCCGCGCAACGCCACCCCGTCGGCCGTGACGACCACCGACAACCGGGACACGTCCCAGGCGGTCTTCACGACCGCCGCCAGCAGGCCGACGACCGTGCCGGTCAGCAGGTCCGTGGCCACGATGAGGCCCGCGGTCAGCACGAGCACCACGACCTCCGTGCGGTCCTTGCGCCACAACGGGAGCAGCTGGCCGAGCCCGAGCAGCTTCCAGCCGGCGTGCACCAGCACCGCCGCCAGCACGGCCACCGGGATCAGCGTCAGCAGGCCCGGCGCCGCCACCACGAACACCAGCAGCCACACGCCGTGCAGCACCCTGGCCGCCTTGGTGCGCGCCCCCGCCGCCACGTTCGCCGAGCTGCGCACGATGACCGCCGTCATGGGCAACGCGCCCAGCAGGCCGCAGATCGTGTTGCCAACGCCCTGCGCGACGAGCTCCTTGTCGTACCGCGTGCGCGGGCCGTCGTGCATGCGGTCGACGGCGGCGGCGCTGAACATGCTCTCCGCCGACGCGACCAGCGCGAACACCACCGCGGTGCCGATCACCCCGGTGTCGGGCAGCGAGAGGTCCGCCAGGTGCACGTCCGCCGACAGCGTGCCGACCGAGATCCGGTCGACGCCCGCCGCGAACACCGCCGCCACCGCGGTGCACACGACCACGCCCACCAGCACGCCCGGCACGACCCGCAACGGCGTCCGCTGCCACACCAGCACGATCACGACGGTGAGCAGGCCCAGCGCCATCGCGACCGGCGACACCAGGATCGGTTTGAGCTGCCCGAAGATCAGCACCAGCCCGATGCCGGCGAGCATGCCCTGCACCACGGCAGGCGAGATCGCGCGGAACCACCTCCCGCACCGGGCCAGGCCCAGCACGACCTGCAGCAGCCCGGCACCCAGGACGATCACGCCCAGCGCCCCGATCCCGTGCCGGCCGACGGCGTCCGCCACCAGCACCGTCAGCCCGGCGGCCGGTCCGCTCACCTGCATCGTGCTGCCCGGCAGCAGGCCGACGACGATGCCGCCGACCACCCCGGTCACGATGCCCAGCTCGGCCGGCACCCCGGACGCCACCGCCACACCGACGCACAGCGGCAACGCCACGAGGAACACGACAACGGATGCGCCGAGGTCGGCCCAATGCCTCTTCATCACCGGACCCCCTACAGCGGAAGGAAGGCGTGCTCGGCGCACGCGGAGACCTCGCCGGTCTCGATGTCGTAGAACCAGCCGTGGACGCGCAGCCGTCCCTCCGCCACCTTCTCGGCGACGAACGGGTAGGCCAGCAGCACGTCGAGCTGCGCCCGCACGTGCTCTTGGCCCTCCGCGCGCATGGCCGGTTCGCTCGCCGGCCGCGGTTCCTTCGGCCGCAGCCAGCCGCGCATCGCGGGCAGGTGGTCGATGCCGCCGCCGGTCAGCGCGCCCACCGCACCGCAGTGGGAGTGGCCGCACACGACGATCTCGCTGACGCCGAGCTGCAGCACGGCGAACTCGATGGTGGCCATCTCGCTGCTCGGGGCGTGCAGCGAGAACGGCGGGATGACGTTGCCCGCGGTCCGCAGCTCGAAGAGCGATCCGGGTTGCGCGCCCGTGATGGCCGCCGTGACGATGCGCGAATCGGCGCAGGTGATGAACATCGTGCTGGGTCGCTGCCCGGCGGCCAGCTCACGGCCGAGCGCGCGCGACCGGGAAGCGGCGTGTGCGCGGGCATGCTGAACAAAGCGATGGAAGTCCATGGGAATCCCTCACTGCACATGGAGAAAACGTGTTCGGTTTGATCGGGTGACGAGGACCGATCAGTGCCGGAACACCTGCAATGCGGGAGGTGTGCGCCAGACGGTTATCGGTTCGGCCGAGGACACGGGCACGAGAGCGGGCTCGTCCTGCGGCGCGAGCGCGGCCACCGACGAGGGCCTGACCAGGCCGGACGCCCGGTCGGGCGCGACCAGCACCCTCAACCGGTTCGTCTCGCGCTCCTCGCGGGGCGCTTCCTCCTTGGGAACGGAGGTCTTCGACTTCGGCGGCGGCGCACTGACCGACGCGGTCGAGACGGCCGGGGTGAGCACGGCGCACAGGGCGACGACGATCGCGAGCAGAACGCTGCGCATGACTCACCCCCGACCGAGCTGATTTTTCTCACCCAGTTTTACCGGAGAAGATGACACAGTGGTTAACACATGACATGTACCACCGTTTCAGACGCGAAATTCACCCGAAAGAATTTACGCGTTTCACTGGCTGGAACGGTTACCGCTCGGGGCGAATACCGAATTTGTCCTCGACCATCCGCCAGAACGCGGGAACGGCGTCCGCGACCGGGTGCTGCCGGATCTCGCGGCGGCCCTCGCGGCGCTTCTTGCGGCCGGAGAACGTGATCGCGAAGCAGCCCTCGCCGACCGGAGCCCCCGTCGACGGCGAGATCACCTTGATCGTCTCGTGGCGACCGCCGGCCGGGTCCAGCGACACCACCACGAGGTCGTGCATCGACGTGACCACGCCGAGCCGGTCCGCCACGCCGCTGTCCAGGACGCTCGCGACGATGTCCCGCAGGTACCGGTGCGCGGCGAACCCCTCGTGCTCCCGGTTCAGCTCGTCGAACCACTCGGCCACCGCGGCCCAGCTCGTGCCCCGGAACCGGCCCTCGATCGACGCGAACGCGAACGGGAAGTCCTCCACCGGGCCAAGACTAGGCAAAAGGAGAACGCCCCGGCCGACGTCGTTGTCGGACCGGGGCGTTCATGCTGCTCTCCGCTGACTGACCCCGTTGTCAGACCACAGCGAGCGGAAGCTGGTTCGGGATGACGGGCGACGGCAGGTTCGACGCCCCGGTGAGGAACTTGTCGACGGCGTTCGCCACCGACCGCCCCTCCGCGATCGCCCACACCACCAGGGAAGCCCCGCGGTGCGCGTCGCCGCAGACGAACACGCCGGGCGCGGTCGTCTGCCAGTCGGAGCCGCACGAGATCGTGCCGCGCGCCGAGAGCGAGATCCCGAGCTCGTCCAGCAGCGTCATGTGCTCGACGCCCTCGAAGCCGATCGCCAGCAGCACCAGGTCCGCGGGCAGCACCTCGACCTCGTCGGACAGCGGCACGACCGAGCGGCGGCCGGACGAGTCCTTCTCGACGCGCACCTGCTGCAGCTCGATGAACCGCACGTGCCCCTCGTCGTCGCCCACGAAGCGCTTGACCGCCACGGTGAAGCGGCGTTCGCCGGCCTCTTCGTGCGCGGGGTAGGTGCGCAGGATGTGCGGCCACACGGGCCACGGCGAACGGTCGTCGTCGCGGACCGAGGGCGGCATCGGGTACTGGTCGAGCTGCGTCACCGACAGCGCGCCCTGGCGGGTCGCGGTGCCGTAGCAGTCGGCGCCCGTGTCGCCACCGCCGATGACGATGACGTGCTTGCCCTCGGCGGAGATCGACGACGGGCCGTCGCCCTCGACCGCGCGGTTCGCGGGCACGAGGTGGTCCATCGCGAGGTGCACGCCGTCGAGCTCACGGCCGGGAGTCGACTTGTCGTCACGGCCGCGCAGCGCGCCCACGGCCAGCACGACCGCGTCGAACTCGGCGCGCAGCTGCTCGACCGTGACGTCGACGCCGACCTCGCAGCCGGTCACGAACTTGGTGCCCTCGCGGCGCAGCTGCGCGAGCCGCCGGTCGAGGACCTTCTTCTCCATCTTGAACTCGGGGATGCCGTAGCGCAGCAGGCCGCCGAGCCGGTCGTCGCGCTCGAACACCGTGACCTCGTGGCCGGCACGGGTCAGCTGCTGCGCCGCGGCCAGCCCGGCGGGACCGGACCCGACGACGGCGACGCGCTTGCCGGACGACACCGCGGCCTGGGACGGCTGGACGTAGCCGTTCTCCCACGACACGTCCGCGATCGTCTCCTCGACCCGCTTGATCGCGACGGCACCGCCGGCGTCGTGCGAGATCGCCAGCACGCAGGCGGCCTCGCACGGTGCCGGGCACAGCCTGCCCGTGAACTCCGGGAAGTTGTTGGTGGCGTGCAGGCGGTCCGAGGCGAGCTCCCAGTCGCCGCGGCGGACCAGGTCGTTCCACTCGGGGATCAGGTTCCCGAGCGGGCAGCCCGCGGTTCCGCTGTGGCAGAACGGGATGCCGCAGTCCATGCACCGCGTCGCCTGCGTGCGCACGGCGGCGTTGCGCTCCTCCGGGGACTCCTGGAGGTAGACCTCGTTCCAGTCCTGCACCCGTTCCGGCTTCGGACGCTTCGGCGCGTCGGAGCGGGAGTGCTTGAGAAAACCCTGTGGATCAGCCACGAGACGCCTCCATGACAGCCGCGTCAACGTCCCGGCCCTCGGCGCGGGCGAGACGCATGGCGTCCATCACGCGCTGGAAGTCACCGGGCATGACCTTCGTGAACGCACCGGCCCTGCGGGTCCAGTCACCGAGCAGCGACGCGGCGACGGCGGAACCGGTCGCCCTGTGGTGCTTGGTGATGGCGTCCTTGAGCCAACGCAGGTCCTCGGCGTTGAGGCGCTGCAGTTGCACCATCTCCTGGTTCACCGACAACGGGTCCAGGTCGAGCACGTACGCGATGCCGCCGGACATGCCGGCCGCGACGTTGCGCCCGGTCGGCCCGAGCACCACGGCCCGGCCTCCGGTCATGTACTCGAAGGCGTGGTCGCCCACGCCCTCGGCGACGAGCAGCGCGCCGGAGTTGCGGACGCAGAAGCGTTCGCCGACCCGGCCGCGCAGGAAGATCTCGCCGGAGGTCGCGCCGTAGCCGATCACGTTGCCCGCGATCACCTGCTGCTCGGCGCGGAACGGCGCGTCGTCGTGCGGCCGGACGATGATCCGCCCGCCCGAGAGGCCCTTGCCGACGTAGTCGTTCGCGTCGCCGACCATCTCGAGCGTGATGCCGCGCGGCAGGAACGCGCCGAGCGACTGGCCGGCCGACCCCGTGAGCTTCACGCGGATCGTGTCGTCCTCCAGGCCCTCGCCGCCGAAACGGCGGGTGACCTCGGCGCCGAGCAGCGTGCCGACCGTGCGGTTGACGTTGCGGACCGGCAGTTCGAGGGTGACCTTGTGCGCGTCCTCGAGCGCCGCCTCCGCGAGCTGGATCAGCGTGCGGTCCAGGGCCTTGTCGAGGCCGTGGTCCTGGTCGCGGATCCGGCGCTTCGCCGTCGGGTACGGGGTCTCCGGCACCTCGAAGACCGGGTCCAGGTTCAGGCCCGCGGTCTTCCAGTGGTCGATCGCGTCGTCCTTGTCGAGCAGCTCCGCGTGCCCGACGGCCTCGTCGATCGTGCGGAAACCGAGCTCCGCCAGCAGTTCGCGGGCCTCCTGCGCGATGAACTCGAAGAAGTTCACGACGTGGTCGGCCTGCCCGGTGTAGCGGGCGCGCAGGTCCGGGTTCTGGGTGGCGACGCCGACCGGGCACGTGTCCAGGTGGCAGACGCGCATCATCACGCAGCCCGCGACGATCAGCGGCGCCGTGGCGAAGCCGAACTCCTCCGCACCGAGCAGCGCGGCGACCACGACGTCGCGGCCCGTGCGCATCGCGCCGTCGACCTGGACCGTGATGCGGTCGCGCAACCCGTTGAGCAGCAACGTCTGCTGGGTCTCGGCCAGGCCGATCTCCCACGGCGTCCCCGCGTGCTTGAGCGAGTTCATCGGCGAGGCGCCGGTGCCGCCGTCGTAGCCGGAGATCAGCACGACGTCCGCGTGCGCCTTCGCCACACCGGCGGCGACGGTGCCGACGCCGATGGACGAGACGAGCTTCACGTGAACCCGCGCCTGCTCGTTCGCGTTCTTCAGGTCGTGGATGAGTTGCGCCAGGTCCTCGATCGAGTAGATGTCGTGGTGCGGCGGCGGCGAGATGAGACCGACGCCCGGCGTGGAGTGCCGGGTGCGCGCGACCCACGGGTAGACCTTGAAGCCGGGCAGCTGGCCGCCCTCGCCGGGCTTCGCGCCCTGCGCCATCTTGATCTGGATGTCCGTGGAGTTCACGAGGTACTCGCTCGTGACGCCGAACCGGCCACTCGCGACCTGCTTGACCGCGGAACGCCGTTCCGGGTCGTAGAGGCGCTCGCGGTCCTCGCCACCCTCACCGCTGTTCGACCGGCCGCCGAGGCGGTTCATCGCGATGGCGAGGGTCTCGTGCGCCTCGGCCGAGATCGAGCCGTAGGACATGGCGCCGGTGTTGAAGCGCTTGACGATCGAGCTGACCGGCTCGACCTCGTCGATCGGGATCGGCGTGCGGCCCTCGGTGCGGAACTTGAACAGGCCGCGCAGCGTGCCGCCCTGCCGGGAGATGCGCTCGACCTCCGCCGTGTACTGGCGGAAGACGTCCTCCTTGCGCGTCTTCGTGGCGTGCTGCAGCAGGAACACCGTCTCCGGCGTGAACAGGTGCAGCTCGCCCTCGCGGCGGTAGGAGTACTCGCCACCCACCTCGAGGCGGCGGTGCTCGCGCGCCGTCGGGTTGTCCGGGTGTGCGCGGCGGTGGCGCACCGCGACCTCCTCGGCGAGCACGTCGAGGCCGGCGCCTCCGAGCTTCGACTGCGTGCCGGTGAAGTACTCGTCCAGCAGGTCGTTCGACAGGCCGACGGCCTCGAAGATCTGCGCCGCGGTGTAGGCGCCGACCGTCGAGATGCCCATCTTCGACATGATCTTCAGGACGCCCTTGACGAGCGCCTTGACGTAGTTGCGGATCGCCTTGTGCGCCGGGACGCCGGTGATGGCGCCCTGGCTGATCAGGTCCTCGATCGTCTCGAACGCGAGGTACGGGTTGACCGCGGCGGCGCCGTAGCTCAGCAGGGCGGCGACGTGGTGGACCTCGCGGCAGTCGCCGGACTCGACGACGAGCGCGACCCGCAGGCGTTCCTTGGTGCGCACCAGGTGGTGGTGCACCGCGGAGACGAGCAGCAGCGACGGGATCGGCGCCATCCGGTGGTCCGAGTCGCGGTCGCTCAGCACCAGCGTGCGGGCACCGTTCGCGATGGCCTCGGACGCCTCGCGGCGCACGCGCTCGATCGCGGCCGTCAGCGCCTCGCCGCCACCGTCCACCTCGTACAGTCCGGACAGGACGGTGCAGGCGAAGCCCGGCAGGTCGCCGTCGTCGTTGATGTGGATGAGCTTCGCGAGCTCGTCGTTGTCGATCACCGGGTAGTCGAGCGTCACGTGGCGGCACGAGACCGGGCCCGGCTCGAGCAGGTTCTGCTCGGGTCCCATCACGCGCTTGACGGACGTGACGATCTCCTCGCGGATCGCGTCCAGCGGCGGGTTGGTGACCTGGGCGAAGTTCTGCACGAAGTAGTCGTAGAGCAGCCGCGAGCGCTGGCTGAGCGCCGCGACGGGCGTGTCCGTGCCCATGGACGCGAGCGGCTCCATGCCCGAGACGGACATGGGCGTGAGCAGGATCCGCAGCTCCTCCTCGGTGTAGCCGAAGGTGAGCTGGCGGCGCACGACGGACTCGTGGCTCTGCACGACGTGCTCGCGGTCGGACAGGTCGGCGAGGTCGAGCAGGCCGGCGTGCAGCCACTCGTCGTAGGGGTGCTCCGACGCGAGGTTCGACTTGAACTCCTCGTCGTCGATGATCCGGCCCTCGGTGGTGTCCACCAGGAACATGCGGCCGGGCTGCAGGCGGCCCTTCGCGACCACCTGGTCCGACGGCACGTCGAGCACACCCGTCTCGGATGCCAGCACGACCCGGCCGTCGGCGGTCTGCCACCAGCGGGCGGGACGCAGGCCGTTGCGGTCGAGCACCGCGCCGACGATCTCGCCGTCGGTGAACGTGACGCAGGCCGGGCCGTCCCACGGCTCCATCAGGGAGGCGTGGAACTGGTAGAACGCGCGGCGCTTCGGGTCCATCGTGGCGTGGTTCTCCCACGCCTCCGGGATCATCATCAGCACCGCGTGCGGCAGGCTGCGGCCGCCGAGGTGCAGCAGCTCCAGCACCTCGTCGAAGCTCGCGCTGTCGGAGCCGTCCGGGTTGCAGATCGGGAACAGCCGCGCGAGGTCGCCGGGGACGAGCTCGCTGTCCAGCAACGCCTCGCGGGCGCGCATGCGGTTGCGGTTGCCGCGGACGGTGTTGATCTCACCGTTGTGGGCGACGAACCGGAACGGGTGTGCGAGCGGCCACGACGGGAAGGTGTTCGTGGAGAAACGGCTGTGCACCAACGCGATCGCCGAGTGCAGGCGCTCGTCGTGCAGGTCGGGGAAGAACGCCGGCAGCTGCTCGGTCGTCAGCATTCCCTTGTAGACGATCGTGCGCGCCGACAGCGACGGGAAGTAGACGCTGCCCTCGTGCTCGACCCGCTTGCGCAGGCAGAAGGACAGGCGGTCCAGGGCGATCCCCGCCTCGTCGCGGGTGCCCTTGACGAACAGCTGGGCGAAGTGGGGCGCGACCGACATCGCGGTCGGGCCGACGTCGGCCTTCTCCGGATCGGTCGGGACGTCGCGCCAGCCCAGCACGACAAGGCTTTCCTCGTCGGCGATGCGCTCGATCTGCGCCATCGCGTCGGCGCGTTCTTCGGGCTCGAACGGCAGGAACGCGATGCCCGCCGCGTACTGCCCGCGCTCGGGGAGGTCGAACTCCACGACGGCGCGCAGGAACTCGTCCGGCAGCTGCAGGAGGATGCCCGCGCCGTCACCGGACGTGGGCTCGGCGCCGGCGGCACCGCGGTGCTCCAGGTTCGCCAGTGCCGTCAACGCATCGCTCACGATGCCGTGGGAACGCCTGCCCTGGATGTCGGCCACCATGGCGACACCGCAGGCGTCGCGCTCGTCAGCGGGGTCGTACAGACCCTGGGGGCCGGGGATGGCGGAGAAGATCACTGCGCAGACCTCCTTCGTCGTCCTCGCGTAAAGAACTGATGTCCTCGTGCTCAGACCTCGAACCAACAGGTGGGAGCACGGGACGACGATGGCCCGCGTGTTGACGCGACTTTAACAGCCGCGAAACCCAGGGACACCCGCCAATGGGTGATCTAGGTCATGGATGTGTAACGATTGCCCGCTGCTGAACGACATTGCGTCCACCGTCGGCGTTCGTTACGGCCGGGTTAGCGTAACCGAACGTTCAACTCCGGCCACTCGGATGAGAGCTGCGCGACATTCCCGGTCTACCACTGGATGCGACGGGCGCTCCGGCATCGTCGCTGGTCAAGGACAAATCGTCTCAGTTAGCGGACGCTCACGCCCGTCTGCCTCCCGGCACCGTAGCACCGTCCACTCGAGTCCCGCCGGATTGTTCCCCGCCAAACGAAAACCGAGGCCCCGCTCCCCCGCGTCACCGGCGGGGAGAGCGGGAC
>NZ_JBHXCW010000276.1:0-9341 GCF_042725365.1 Lentzea sp. NPDC060358
GCGCCAGTGGTGCGCCGGCGACCCGCGAGCACCCAGTGGAGGACCGACATGGCGGACCTGAACCGCCGTCAGATCATGAAGCTCGGCGCGGGAGCCGCGCTGACGCAGGCGGGGTGGACGGCCACCGGGACCTCCTCGGCGGCGCCCGCGCAGGTGCGGGCGGCGAACGACCTCGCGCTCTGGTACGACCGCCCCGCCGGCAGCGACTGGCTGCGCGCGCTGCCGGTGGGCAACGGACGGCTCGGCGCGATGGTGTTCGGCAACACCGACACCGAACGCCTGCAGCTCAACGAGGACACGGTCTGGGCGGGCGGCCCGCACGACTACAGCAACCCGCGGGGCGCCGGATCGCTGGCGCAGATCCGGCAGCTCGTGTTCGCGAACCAGTGGACGCAGGCGCAGTCGCTGATCGACCAGACGATGCTGGGCAGCCCGGCCGGTCAGCTCGCCTACCAGCCGGTGGGCGACCTGCGGCTGGTGCTGCCGTCCGGCACCGCGAGCGGGTACCAGCGCACGCTCGACCTCACGACGGCGACGACCGCGGTCGGGTACGTGGTGAACGGCGTGCGCCACCGGCGGGAGGTGTTCGCCAGCGCGCCCGACCAGGTCCTCGTCCTGCGCCTGACCGCGGAGACACCGGGCTCGGTCTCGTTCACCGCCTCGTTCGGCTCGCCCCAGCGCACGACGACGTCCAGCCCGGACGCCACGACGATCGCGCTGGACGGGATCTCCGGCACCCAGCGCGGCATCACCGGCACCGTGCGGTTCCTGGCGCTGGCGAGGGCGGTGGCCACCGGCGGCACCGTCACGAGCTCGTCCGGCACGCTGCGGGTGAGCGGCGCCGACTCGGTGACCGTGCTGATCTCGATCGGCAGCAGCTATGTCGACTACCGCACGGTCAACGGCGACTACCAGGGCATCGCCCGCAGCCGCCTGAGCGCCGCGCAGGGCCTCTCCTTCGACACCCTGCGCTCGCGGCACGTCGCGGACTACCAGGCGTTGTTCGGGCGGGTGACGCTCGACGTCGGGCGCACCTCGGCGGCCGACCAGCCGACCGACGTCCGGATCTCGCGGCACGCGAGCACCTCCGACCCGCAGTTCGCCGCGCTGCTCTTCCAGTACGGCCGCTACCTGCTGATCTCGTCGTCGCGGCCCGGCACGCAACCGGCGAACCTGCAGGGCATCTGGAACGACCAGATGGCGCCGTCGTGGGACTCGAAGTACACGATCAACGCCAACCTGCCGATGAACTACTGGCCCGCGGACACCACCAACCTCGGCGAGTGCCTGCACCCGGTGTTCCGGATGGTCGGCGACCTCACGGTCACCGGCGCGCGCACCGCCCAGGTGCAGTACGGCGCGCGGGGCTGGGTCACCCACCACAACACCGACGCCTGGCGCGGTTCCTCGGTCGTCGACTTCGCGGCGGCGGGCATGTGGCAGACCGGCGGGGCGTGGCTGTCCACGCTGATCTGGGACCACTACCGGTTCACCGGCGACACCGACTTCCTGCGCGCGAACTACCCGGCGCTCAAGGGGTGCGCGCAGTTCTTCCTCGACACCCTCGTCACCGAGCCCGCGCTCGGCCACCTCGTCACCAACCCGTCGAACTCGCCGGAGCTCAACCACCACTCCAACGCCTCGGTGTGCGCCGGGCCGACGATGGACATGCAGATCCTGCGCGACCTGTTCGACGGCTGCGCGAGCGCGTCCGAGGTGCTGGGCGTCGACACCGACTTCCGCGCGCAGGTGCGGTCGGCGCGCCAGCGGCTGGCCCCGACCAAGGTCGGGTCGCGCGGCAACGTCGTGGAGTGGCTCTACGACTGGGTGGAGACCGAACCTAACCACCGGCACGTCTCGCACCTGTACGGCCTGCACCCGAGCAACCAGATCACCAAGCGCGGCACGCCCGCGCTGCACACCGCCGCGCGCCGCACCCTGGAGCTGCGCGGCGACGCCGGCACCGGGTGGTCGCTCGCGTGGAAGATCAACTACTGGGCGCGGCTCGAGGAGGGCTCGCGGGCCCACGACCTGCTGCGGTCGCTGGTGACGACGGACCGCCTCGCGCCCAACATGTTCGACCTGCACCCGCCGTTCCAGATCGACGGCAACTTCGGTGCGACCTCCGGCATCGCGGAAATGCTGCTGCACAGCCACAACGGCGAGCTGCACGTGCTCCCGGCCCTGCCACCGGCCTGGCCCGCGGGCAGTGTCACCGGCCTGCGCGGGCGCGGCGGGTACACGGTCGGCGCGACCTGGGCGGCCGACGGCGCGATCACGCTGTCGGTCACCGCGGACCGCACCGGCACGGTCCGGGTCCGCAACCGGATCTTCACGGGCACGTTCGAGCTGCGCGACACGACGACCGGAGCCGTGGTCCAGACCGGGAAACCGGAGGCCGACGTCGCGGAGTTCACCGTCCAGGGCGGGCACACCTACCGCGCGACCGGCCAGGGCGCGGGTTCCGGGGTGCAGCCGGGGGTGTTCTACCGGCTCGTGGTGCGGCACAGCGGGAAGTACGCCGACATCAGCGGGGTGTCCACGGCGCCCGGCGCGCTGCTGCAGCAGTGGTCCCCGACCGGCGGGCTCAACCAGCAGTTCGACTTCGTCGACTCCGGCGGCGGCTACTTCCGCGTCCGGGCCCGGCACAGCGGCCTGGTGCTCCAGGCCGCGAGCACGGCCACCGGTGCCGACGTGACCCAGCAGACCGACACCGGTGCGACGTCGCAGCAGTGGCGCGTCACCGACCACGGCGGCGGGGTGATCAGCCTGGTCAACCGGTTGAGCGGCCTCGCGCTCGACGTGTGGGAGGCCTCGGCCGCCGACGGCGCCCGGATCTCCCTGTGGACTCCCAGCGGGGCCGAGAACCAGCGGTTCCAGCTCCAACCAGCCTGACGAACCGGAGGAACGACGATGTTCCAGCAGCACAGGTGGTTCCGGCGCAGGGTCGTGGTCGCGCTGGCGGCGGCGAGCGCCGTCGTGTTCCTCGGCGCGGCGGGCATAGCCGCCGGCGGCACGGCACCGGGCCAGGCGGGCGCGCTGGCGGGCACCGCGGGGTGCGGCAAGGCACCGGCGCTCACGAGCGGCCAGCACACCATCGCGAGCGGCGGCCAGAACCGCACCTACATCCTGCGCGTCCCCCCGAACTACGACAGCAACCGCCAGTACCGGCTGTTCGTCGGCCTGCACTGGCGCGGCGGCACCGCGAACGACGTCGACTCCGGTGGCACCGACGGCTACAACTGGTCCTACTACGGCCTGCGCAAGCTCTCCGACGCCGCGAACAACGGCACGATCTTCGTGGCACCGCAGGGCAACGGCAACGGCTGGGCCAACCCCGGCGGGCAGGACCTGACGTTCATCGACGACCTGGTCCGGTTGCTGGACACCAGCCTGTGCGTCGACACGGCGCAGCGCTACGCCGGTGGCTTCAGCTACGGCGGCGGCATGTCCTACGCGCTCGCCTGCGCCCGCGCCAAGGTCTTCCGCGCGGTCGTCGTCTACTCCGGCGCCGAGCTCAGCGGGTGCAGCGGCGGCAGCGACCCGATCGCCTACCTCGGCATCCACGGCGTCAGCGACAACGTCCTGGGCATCGGTCTCGGCCGCGGGCTGCGCGACCGGTTCGTCCGCAACAACGGGTGCACCGCGCAGAGCCCCCGCGAGCCGGCCGCCGGCAGCCGGACGCACATCGTCACGGCCTACAGCGGCTGCCGCGCCGGCTACCCGGTGGTGTGGGCCGCGTTCGACGGCGGGCACACCCCTGGCCCGATCGACTCGGGCGGTGACGGCTGGCGCACCTGGACCTCCGGCGAGGCGTGGAAGTTCATCACGCAGTTCGGCGGCGGCACCGGCCCGACGTCCACCACCACGAACCCGCCGGGTGGCGCGACCTGCCGGGTCGGTGCCGTGAACAACGCCTGGAACACCGGTCTGACGTCGAGCATCACCATCACGAACACCGGTGCCGCGGCGATCAGCGGCTGGTCGCTCGCCTTCACGCTGCCCGGCGGCCAGGCCATCACCTCCGGCTGGGGTGCCACCTACTCCCCCGCCTCCGGTGCGGTGACGGCCAGGAACGTCTCCTACAACGCCGACATCGCGCCGAACGCGTCCATCACGGTCGGTTTCCAGGCGAACCACACCGGGGACGCCTCCGCACCGGCCTCGTTCGCCCTCAACGGCACGACGTGCGCCGCCGCCTGAGCACGGAGGAGAAACCCATGCGACGCAACACCATCCAACGACGGGCGTGGTCGCTGGTCGCGGCGGCCGCGCTGGTCCTGACCGGCGCCGTCGCGGCACCGGCACAGGCCTCGGCGCAGCCCGCGGCGCTCGCGGGCACCGCCGGGTGCGGCAAGGCGCCCACCCTGCGCAGCGGCGACCAGACCATCCAGAGCAGCGGCAAGAACCGCTCGTTCATCCTCAGCATCCCCGACGGCTACGACAGCTCCCGCCAGTACCGGCTGGTCTTCGGCCTGCACTGGCTCGGCGGCACGGCGGGCCAGGTGGCGGGCGGCGGCAGCGACGGCGACGTCTACGCCTACTACGGCCTGCGCCGGCTGGCGAACAACTCGACGATCTTCGTCGCGCCCCAGGGCCTCAACAACGGCTGGGGCAACTCCGGCGGCGAGGACATCCGGTTCGTCGACGACATGCTCGCCCGCATCGAGAACGACCTGTGCGTGGACACGACGCAGCGCTTCTCGCTCGGTTTCAGCTACGGCGGCGCGATGAGCATCTCGCTCGCCTGCTCCCGCCCGGCGGTGTTCCGCGCCATCGCCGCGATCGCCTCGCCCGGCGAGATCAGCGGGTGCGCCGGCGGCACGGCCCCCGTCGCGTTCATGGGCATCCACGGCATCGGCGACAACATCGGGTCGGGCCGCGGCCAGCGCGACCGCTGGGTCCGCAACAACGGCTGCACGGCGCAGAACCCGCCGGAGCCCGCGCGGGGCAGCAACACCCACATCACCACCGCCTACGCGGGCTGCCGCAGCGGCTACCCGGTGGTGTGGGCGCCGTTCGACGGCGGCCACCAGCAGGGTCCGGTGGACGGGTGCGCCGGGTGCGAGAGCGGCGCCCGCAGCTGGGTGAAGACCGAGGTGTGGAAATTCTTCACCGGCGACACGACGCCGAGCCCTGCCTCGTTCCGGCTGCGCGGCGAGTCCTCCGGCCGCTGCCTCGACGTGAACGGGGCGGCCACGGCCAACGGCACCCAGCTCATCACCTGGGACTGCCACTCGAACGCCAACCAGCAGTTCACCCAGAACGGCCCGGCGCTCCAGGTCTCCGGCAAGTGCCTCGACGTGCCCACCGGCGCGGTGTCCGGCGCCAGGGTGCAGATCTGGGACTGCCACGGCGGCGCCAACCAGAGCTGGACCGTCGACGGCACCATCACGAACGCCCAGACGGGCCTGTGCCTCACCGCGGGCGGCACGGGCAACGGCGCGGCCGTGACCGTGGCGACCTGCCGGGGCAGCGCCGACCAGCGCTGGACGAAGGCCTGACGCCTGGTCGATGCTCGGAGAGTGCCCCCGCCACCGCCCCCTGCCGACGGCGAAAGGCCAGGAGAAGACGTGTCACACGCACCAGAGGACCAGCCCGCCCACCCGGTACGCCGCCGCACCCTGCTCGGCGGCGGCCTGGCGGCGTTCGCCGCACCCGCCCTGACCGGCCCGGCCGGCGCGGCGGCCGAGACCCCGACGCCGGCGCCCGACGGGGTCTCCGCCGCGGCGTGGCCCGACCCGCCCAACGGCTACCCCGAGTGGAACAACAACATCGGGATCTTCCAGGTCAACTCCCAGCCCGCGCACGCGACGCTCATGCCGTACGCGGACCTCACACAGGCGCTGGCGGCGGACCGCTCCACCTCGCCGTACCGGCTCGACCTGACCGGGACGTGGAAGTTCAAGCACGTCACCAAGCCCGCCGACCGCGACCTGAACTTCTGGCGGACCGACGTCGACGACAGCGGCTGGGCGAGCCTGCCGGTGCCCGCCAACTGGCAGCTGCACGGCTACGACAACCCGATCTACGTCAACATCACCTACCCGTGGTGGGGCGGCAACGGCCAGAACGAGAACGCCCAGCCGCCGTTCGCCCCGCAACGCGTCAACGCCGTCGGCCAGTACCGCCGGACGTTCACGCTGCCGTCCACCTGGCAGGGCCGCCGGGTCCACATCCACTTCGAGGGCGTCAAGGCCGGGTTCTACCTCTGGGTCAACGGCACGAAGGTCGGCTACCGGGAGGGCTCCTACACGCCCTCGGAGTTCGACATCACCGACCACGTGCGCGCCGGGTCGAACCTGCTCGCCGTCGAGGTGTTCCGCTACCCCGACGGCGACTGGCTCGAGGACCAGGACATGATCCGGCTGTCCGGGATCTTCCGGCCGGTCTTCCTGTACTCGCTGCCGCCCGTGCACCTGCGCGACTTCACGATCACCACGCCGCTGCGCGACAACTACACCAACGCCGACCTCGGCGTGGCCGTGGTCGTGCGCAACACCGGCGGCCAGCAGACGGGCGCGTTCACGGTCGAGACCCAGCTCTACGACCGCAACCGGCAAGCGGTGTGGACCGAACCGCTGCGCACGACCGTGAACGCGCCCTCGTCCGGCCAGGAGGTGACCGGCCGCGGCTCGAAGGCGGTGCAGGGACCCGCGCTCTGGTCCGCCGAGAAACCGAACCTCTACACGGCGGTGCTCACGCTCAGGGACGCGGCGGGCGCGGTCGTCCAGACGGTCTCGGCCAGGGTCGGCTTCCGCGAGTTCGCGCTCAGGGACGGCCTGATGCGGATCAACGGCAAGCCGGTGTCGTTGCGCGGCACCAACCGGCACGAGATGCACCCCGACCGCGGCGCGGCGCTGACCCGCGACGACATGGTCCGCGACATCACCGTGATGAAGCAGCTCAACATCAACTCGGTCCGCACGTCGCACTACCCGAACAACACGCTGTGGTACGACCTGGCCGACGAGTACGGGCTGTACGTGCTCGACGAGACGAACCTCGAGACCCACGGCATCCGGGACAACTACCCCGCCTCGCGGTCGGACTGGACCTCGAACGTGCTCGACCGGGCCGCGCAGATGGTGCACCGGGACAAGAACCACCCGTCGGTGATCATGTGGTCGCTCGGCAACGAGGCGGGCGGCGGCAGCAACTTCGTCGCGATGCGCGACTGGATCCGCGCGGCCGACCCGACGCGGGTCATCCAGTACGAGGGCGACAACCGGCCGCAGGTCAGCGACATCCGGTCCGCGATGTACGAGAGCCCCGCCGGGGTGCAGAACCGCGCGCGGAACACGTCCGACACCCGGCCGTACGTGATGATCGAGTACACCCACAGCATGGGCAACTCGACCGGCAACCTCAAGGAGTACTGGGACATCATCCGCGCCAACCCGGTCCTGCAGGGCGGCTGGATCTGGGACTTCGTCGACCAGGCGCTCACCTGGAAGACCGCGTCCGGGGTCAGCTTCCAGGCCTACGGCGGCGACTGGGGCGACAACCCGAACGACGGCGCCTTCAGCGGTGACGGCATCGTCACGACCGACCGGCGGATCAGCGGCAAGGCCGTCGAGGTCAAGCAGGTCTACCAGGCGATCGTCGTGAGCTCCGGCGGCTCCTTCGACACCGTCCGGATCACCAACGAGCACCTCTTCACCAACGTGAACGAGTTCGTCGCCGACTGGTCGCTGGTCGCCGACGGCACGGTCGTCCAAAGTGGACAGCTCACCTCCGCGCAGGCCGACGTCGCGCCGTTGTCCACCAAGACCGTGCAGCTGCCCGTGCAGCGGCCGGCGAACCCCGCGCCCGGTGCGGAGCACTTCCTGCAGCTGTCGTTCAAGCTGCGGGCGGCGACGCCCTGGGCCGCCGCCGGGTTCGAGGTGGCCAAGCAGCAGCTGCCGGTCGACCTGGGCAGCCCGCCGGTCGTGCCCGTCCCGGTCACGTCCGTGCCGGCGCTGAGCGCCACCGACTCCGGGGACCGCATCACCGTCACCGGGCAGGGCTTCACCGTGACCGTGGCGAAGTCGACGGGGGTGATCACCTCCTACGAGGCGATGGGCATGCGGCTGCTCACCTCGGGCCCCGTGCCGAACTTCTGGCGGGCGCCGACCGACAACGACGTCGGCAACGGCCACCCGAACCGCAACGGCACGTGGCGCTACGCCGGGACGAACCGGACCGTGAGCCGGGTGGTGCTGGACCGGCCATCCGACCGCGAGGCGCGGATCACCGTCAGCGGCACCCTGCCGACCAGCACCACCTCGACGTTCACCATGATCTACACCGTCTACGGCAACGGCGAGATCAAGGTCGACAACACCCTGCACCCCGGGTCGTCGAGCCTGCCCTACATCCCCGAGGTCGGCACGATGCTGTTCCTGCCGGGCGAGCTCTCCCGGCTGCGCTTCTACGGCCGCGGCCCGCACGAGAACCAGTGGGACCGCAAGACCGGTTCCGACGTTGGCGTGTACTCCTCGACCGTGGCCGAGCAGTGGACCGGGTACCTGCGGCCGCAGGAGAACGGCAACAAGACCGACGTTCGGTGGGTCGCCCTGGTCGACGGCAACGGCCGCGGCCTGCTCGCGTGCGGCGACCAGCCGATCGAGGTGAACGCGTCCCACTTCACGCCGGAGGACCTCTCGAAGGGCGTCCGGCACGACTACCAGCTGACCCGGCGGCAGGACGTAGTGCTGCGGCTGAACCTGCGGCAGACCGGTGTGGGCGGCAACGACAGCTGGGGCGCGCAGCCGCTCGACACCTACAAGCTGTTCCCCAACCGGGACTACAGCTTCACCTACCGGCTCAAGCCGCTGCCCGACCTCGGCCAGGCGCTCGCGCTGTCGCGCGCACCGGTCGGCAGCGCGGGCGGCGGCACCGGGCCGGTGCAGACCGGTGTGGACTACCGGCTCGTCGCCCAGCACAGCGGCAAGCTGGCCGACATCACCGGCGCGTCCACCGCGGCGGGCGCCACCGCGGTCCAGTGGAGCGCCACGGGCGGGCTGAACCAGGTGTTCGACTTCCTCGACTCCGGCGGCGGCTACTACCGCATCCGCGCGCGGCACAGCGGTCTCGTGCTCCAGGCCTCGAGCAGCGGTGCGGACATCACGCAGCAGGCCGACACCGGCTCGGCCGCGCAGCAGTGGCAGGTGGTCGACCACGGGCTCGGCGTGGTGGGCCTGGTCCACCGGCAGAGCGGTCTCGCCCTGGACGTCTGGGAGCAGTCCACCGCGGACGGTGCCCGGCTCTCCCTGTGGGCGGCCGGGTCCGGGCTCAACCAGCGGTTCGCACTGCAACGCCTGTGAGATGAGGCGGCGAGGACGCCCGCACGTGCGGGC
>NZ_JBHXCW010000277.1:0-9295 GCF_042725365.1 Lentzea sp. NPDC060358
GGGGGGGGGGGGGGGCCGGTGTGGCGCCCGGGCCGGCTCCAGCGGCGGGCCCGGGGGGTGGGTGCGCTGGGGTGTGCGGCCCTGGCTCGGGCACCTCACCGACGCCCGGGGTGGAGCTCGCCGCGGACGTGGTGAGGGTGCGCCAGGACGAGGAACGCGGCGACGCCCTCGCCGCGCGTTTCGACGAGGACTTCCGCATCAGCGCGCCTCTGTGAGAATGGGCCGATGTTCGTCTTCGACGCGGAACTGTGGATCTGGGACGCCCGCCGCACGGACACCTGGACGTTCGTGACGCTCCCCGAGGACGTCTCCGACCAGATCCGGGACGTCGCCGTCCCCGGCGCGGGCTTCGGCTCGGTCAAGGTGCGGGCCGGGGTGGGGGCCAGCACCTGGTCCACCTCGGTCTTCCCCGACAAGGAGTCCGGCTGCTACGTGCTGCCGGTGAAAGCCGCCGTGCGCAAGAAGAACGACGTCGGGCCGGGCGACGTCGTCGAGGTGACGGTCGAGCTCGTCTAGCGGTTCCAGTCGATGTCGGCGTAGATCGCGGCGTGGTCGCTGGCCGCGTGCACCTCGCTGGTCATGGTGTCGTAGACGTCCCAGCGGTTCCTGGTCCGCGGGCCGCGCCACACGCCCTTGCGGAACACGCCACCGCCCACCGCCTTCGCGAACAGGGGCGGGGTCAGCAGGACGTGGTCGATCTTGCCCTTCTCGTTCACGCCGCGGTACGTGCCGAGGCGGCGGTCCCAGTCGAAGTTCTCGTGCTCGCTGATGTCGCGCAGGCCGGTGCGGTCGAACAACGGGCGCAGCGCCTCGCTGTCGGCGGTGTCGTTGAGGTCGCCGACCACGGCGATGTGCTCGTGGCCCTCGTCGCGCAGGCGGTTCACGATGCGGGCGATGCGCACGGCCTGGCGGAAGCGGCGGCGGGCACCGATCGGGTCGCCCGGTGCGCCGTAGCCCTTGGACTTCAGGTGGTTCACGAGCACCACCACCTCCGGGCCCGCCGGCGTGCGCACGTGGTACTCGGCGCAGTCGCGGGAGAAGACCACACCGGACCTGTCCCTCGCGTACACGTGCGTGCGGATGGTGACGACCTGGTGGGCGTCGCGGGTCAGCAGGCCCACGTTGATGCCGCGCTCGTCGTTGCCGTCGATGAGGTGGACCTCCTCGTACGGGGTCCAGCCCACGTGCCTGAGCATGCTGGCGGAGAACAGGTGCAGCAGCTCGCGCGACTCGGCCTCGACCACGCCGAGGACGTGGGCGCCGACGTCGCGCATCACCTGCGCGGTGTGGCGGGTCGCGAGCTCGCTGACGGGTTCGGTGGTGAGCTCGACCCAGCCGACCCACGACTCGCGGCCGCTCGCCACGATCGAGGTCTCGCCCGTGCGGTGGCGGGCGAGGAAGCGGCCGCGGATGCGGCGCAGCACCGCGTACCTGCTGCGGTCGCCGCGCATCAGCTCCAGTGTCGCGAGGTGTTCCTTCAGCTCCTCCTTGACGTCCGGGGTGTAGACGTCGCACGCGATCAGCTCGTTGAACCGGGCGTGCGCGGCGAGGACCGGGGCCGCGTGCCTCGTGGCGTTGCGGCCCATCACCTTGGGGCGCTCGAACATGTTCTCCACGTTGAACGACCCGATCCGGGTGGTGCTCACGAATCCAGGGTCGCATGTGGACCCGCGCGGGCGCCCTGGTCCGTGCGGGTGATCCGCGGTGACGGGAAGGCGCTGGTCACGGGGCCGTCCGGGGAACGGGACCCGTCCTAGACGCGGCTGAGCTGCCGCCCGGTCTCGATCAGCTCGTCCGCGAACGCGTCGAGCGCCTGCGCGAACTCCCGCTGGTCCGGTTCCCGCCAGTCCCGCAACTGGTCGAGCAGCCACCGCCGCCACGCCCGCACGAGCTGGGTGAACACCTCCGAGCCCAGGTCGGTGAACCGGTAGCCGTCGTCGTTGTAGGACAGGTGGCCCGACCGCACGAGGGCCCGCGCGGTCGGCTCGAAGATGCCGCCGGGCACGGACGTCATCTCGGCGATCTCCTCGAGCGTGGCCACGCCGTCGTCCGTCGAGGCCTTGTAGACGCGGCCGAGCAGCCACGCCTGCTCCAGCGGCAGGCCGACGCCCGAACTGCGCAGCACCGCCGGCCCCGGATCGCCGCCGGAACGGGAGACCACGGTCGAGACGAGCTTGCGCAGCTCGTCGTAGGAGTTCGACCGCGGCGCGGCGAAGCTCTCGCCCACACCGCTGTTGCCGGCCGCGGCGGCGCGCGAGGTGTCGCGCAGCCGCACCTGCGGCAGGAAGAACGCGACCGCCAGCGCGACCAGGCCGATCGGGGCGGCGATCAGGAACATCATGTGGACGGTCTCGGCGTAGCCGTCGACGATCGGCGCCCGGACGGCCTCCGGCAGCGCGTGAACGGCGGCGGGGCTCGCGATGGCGCGCGGGTCGACGCCCGGCGGGACCACGAGGTGCGCCGGCAGCTGACCGGCGTAGATCGTGCCGAAGATCGCGACGCCGAACGAGCTGCCCATCGTGCGCAGGAAGCTGATGCCGGACGTCGCGACGCCGAGGTCGCTGTAGCTCGTGGTGCTCTGCACGACGATCACCGGCACCTGCATCACCAGGCCGATGCCCGCGCCGAGCACGGCCATGAACGCGCCCATCTCCCAGTAGCTGGTGGAGGCGTCCAGCAGCGACAGCAGGAACAGCCCCGCCGTGAGCCCGATCGACCCGGCGAGCGGGAAGACCCGGTACCGGCCGGTGCGGCTGATCGCGGTGCCGGTCAGCAGGGCGGTGGCCATCAGCCCGGCGATCAGCGGCAGCATCCACAGGCCCGACGACGTGGCCGACTCGCCGCGCACGTACTGCAGGTAGATCGGCAGGTACGTGATGCCGCCGAGCATCGCGAACCCGACGACGAAGCTCAGGATGCCCGAGACCGTGAACACCCGGCTGCGGAACAGCCGCATCGGCAGCATCGGCTCGGCCGCGCGCTGCTCGACGAGCACGAACGCCACCAGCAGCACGACCGACCCGGCGGCCGTCCACAGGATCGTCGGCGACGTCCAGGCGTACTCGGTGCCGCCCCAGCTCGTCACCAGCGTCAGCCCGGTGGCCGCGAGCGCGATCAGCGCGATGCCCGCGTAGTCGATCCGCGGCCGGGCGCCGGTCCTGATCGCCGGGAGAGCCGCCAGCGCGACGAGCACGACGGCGATGCCGAGCGGGATGTTCACGTAGAACGCCCACCGCCAGCTCAGGTGGTCGACGAACAGGCCGCCGAGCAGCGGCCCGGCGACCGTGGCGATGCCGAACACCGCGCCCGCGAAGCCCTGGAACTTCCCGCGTTCCTTGAGCGGCACGACGTCGGCGATGATCGCCGTCGAGGTGACCATGAGCCCGCCCGCGCCCAGGCCCTGCACCGCGCGGAACGCGATCAGCGTGCCCATCGACTCCGACCAGCCCGCGAAGAACGAGCCGGCCAGGAACAGCGCGACGCTGACCACGAACGTCCTCTTGCGCCCGTAGAGGTCGCCGAACTTGCCGATCAGCACCGTCATGATCGTCTCGGCGAGCAGGTACGACGTGACCACCCATGAGAGGTGCGCGCCGCCGCCGAGGTCGGCCACCATCGTCGGCAGCGCGGTCGACACGATCGTCTGGTCGAGCGCGGCCAGCAGCATCGCGAGCAGGACGGCCGCGACGACGAGGTTCCGGCGGCGGGGGTCGGTCATCTCGGGCACGTCCGGGATGGTCGCGCAGGTCGGACGCCCGCGCAGGGGGAGGAACACGGGTGGGGGACAGCGCGGCGGGGAGCGCGCCGGACGCGGCCATCGCCGCCGCGGGTTAGGGTCGGGACGTCCAGCCGAAGGAGGCAGTCTTGATCTTCATCACCGCCAAGTTCCGCGTCCTGCCCGAGCACGCCGAGGCGTGGCCCGAGCTCAGCAGGACCTTCACCGAGGCCACCCGCGCCGAGCCCGGCTGCCTGTGGTTCGACTGGTCGCGCAGCCTCGCCGACTCGACCGAGTACGTGCTGGTCGAGGCGTTCCGCGACGGTGACGCGGGCGGTGAGCACGTCGGCTCGCAGCACTTCAAGAAGGCCCAGATGGAACTGCCGCGGTACCTCGCCGAGACGCCGCGCATCGTGAGCCAGTCGGTGGACCAGGACGACTGGTCGGAGCTCGGCGAGATGAAGGTTCCTCCGCGAGGGTGAGCCTGCGCCGGATCGGTTGGCGCGGGCGGGCGTCCCGATGAGGATGGGGCGGTGGACGCCTTCGTGGAGCGGTCCGCCGAGCTGACGGGGTTCTCGGTGGAGGAGCTGAGGTCGACCGGACTGGTCGAGCGGTACCGCGCGCTGGCGGGCGGTGCGTCCGAGGCCGAGCTCATCCACCTCTGGTACACCGGCGAGTGGCGCGGAGCCGTCGTGAGCGCCCGCGCCTACGCCGAGGGCCTCGCGTGGAAGGCCGCCGGCGTCGCCGCACCGGGCACGCGAGGACCCGGCTTCGGCAGCTGGGACCGCGGACCGCGGCGCGGCCTGCGGTGAGGGCCGTGGTCGTCGGCGCGGGGTTCGCCGGCTCGCTGGTCGCGAAAGTGCTGGGGGACAACGGGTTCCGAGTCCTCGTACTGGAGGCGGGCGCCGAGGCCGACCACGGCGACGCGGTCGAGAGGTACCGCACGGCGCTGGTCAAGACGCCCCTCGCGCCGTTCCGCCGGACCGCCGCCGCGCCGTCGAGCGACTACGCCCTCTCCACCGGGCCGCACTCCCTCGCGAGTCCCTACCTGCGGATGAACGGCGGCACCGGTACCGCCTGGACCGGCATCACGCCCCGCATGCGTCCCGACGACTTCCGCACCGGCGACCTCGGCCGCGGCCGGAACTGGCCGCTGTCCTACGCCGACCTCGAGCCGTACTACCGCGCGGCGGAGTGGGAGATCGGGATCGCGGCCGACGCCGACGAGCAGCGGCAGCACCTCCCCGTCGCCGACGGCTACCGCTATCCCATGCACGCCCTGCCGCGCACGTTCCTCGACGAGACCATCGCATCCGTTGTGGACGGCAGGCGCATCGACGGCCGCGAGCTGCTGGTCGTCGGCACACCGCAGGCGCGCAACGGTGTCCCGGTCGACGGCTACCGGCCGCACGGCAAGCTCTGCGCCGGCTTCGCGAGCTGCGTGCCGGTGTGCCCGGAGAACGCCAAGTACACGCCGCACCGGACCCAGCAGCAGTGGTCGCCCGGCGTCGAACTGCGCACGCGGTGCGTGGTGAACGCGTTGTACGCCACCGAGTCCGGCCGGATCACCAAGGTCGGCTACCAGCGCTACGAGGACGACGCGACCGGCCGGCACACCTGCCACGAGGAGGAGGCCGACATCGTCGTCCTCGCGGCGCACGCCGTCGAGAACGCCAAGCTGCTGCTGATGTCCGGGCTCGCGAACAGCAGCGACCAGGTCGGCCGCAACCTCATGGGCCACCCGGTGCTGCTGACGTGGGCGCTGATGCCGCACCCGGTCGGCCCGTTCCGCGGTCCCGGCTCCACCACGGGCATCGAGGCGTTCCGGTCGGGTCCCGAACGCGCGGTGCGGGCGCCGTTCCGCATCGAGATCGGCAACTGGGGGTGGGGCTGGGCGGCGGGCAGCCCCGGTTCGGACACGGACGAGTTCGTCGTGGCGGGCCTGCGCGGGCCCGCGTTGCGCGCGGCGGTGGCGGACCGGGTGAGCCGCCAGCTCACGTTGCAGATCGAGGTGGAGCAGGAGGCCGATCCCGCGAACCGCGTGACGCTCGCACGGGAACGGGACGCACTGGGCAACCCGCGCCCGTCGCTGCGCTACGCGCTGTCCGACTACGTCAAGGACGGCCTGCTGGCGGCGAAACGGGTGTCGGACCGGCTCTTCGAGATGCTCGGCGCGGAGGACTTCACGGCGTACAAGCCGGACGACGGCCACTACTTCGAGCACGACGGCGAACCGCTGCGGTACTGGGGCGCCGGGCACAGCGGCGGCACGCACGTGATGGGCACGTCACCGCGCGACTCCGTCGTGGACCAGTGGCAGCGCTGCTGGGACCACCCCAACCTCTACGCGGTGGGGTGCGGCAGCATGCCGTCGCTCGGCACGTCCAACCCCTCGCTCACGATGGCCGCGCTCGCCCTGCGCACCGCCGAGCACCTCGTCGCGCGGGCGCGGTGAAGAAGTTCTGCGCAGAATGTCGAAAGCTCCGCGACGTCGATCGACGCAGGGGTGGCGGCGTGCGACGCCGCCGGTCGACGACGAGGAGAGAACCATGCGGTACATGCTCACGCACCGGGTGCTGGAGGACGATCCGACGTCCTGGGAGCCGAACCCGGAGCTGATCGAGCGGATGAACGCGTTCGTCGGGAAGCTGACGGCGCGGGGCGTCCTGCTCGGCGCCGAGGGCGTGCAGAGGACCGGCGCGGTGGTCCGCCGGCGCGGCACGGCGATCCGGTCCGTCGACGGCCCGTTCGCGGAGGCCAAGGAGGTCGTCGGCGGCTTCCTGATCGTCAGCGCGGCGGACCTGGCCGAGGCCACCGCGGTCGCCGAGGAGTACATCACCTGCTTCGCGGGCGTCGAGGAGATGTCGGTCGAGGTGCGCCAGGTGGCCGAGATGGAGGACGTCGAGCCCTACCTGGGCGGGTGACCGGTCCGCGGGAGCCGCGCGTCCTCGCCGTCTGCGACGGAGACGCGCGGCTGCGAATTCCTAGCCGGCGGACCCGCCCGCGGCCAGGCGCATCAGGTCGGAGTCGAAGTCGATCGACAGCTCGGTGCCGCCGGCGCTGCCGAACTCGTGCTGGTAGCGGCTCCACGACTCGTCGCGCACGGTCTTCTCGAACCCGGCGGCCATCAGCGCCACCAGTTCGAGAGCGGCGCGGTCGATCCGCTTGTTCAGGCCGGGGTCGGTCCAGTCCTCGGTCGCGGCGAACAGCGACGTCGGCACCACGACCGTGCGCAGGTAGGCGAACAGCCCGCGCATCTGGTCGTCGACGACGAGCGCGTGCCGCGTGGTGCCGGCGGTCGCGGCGAGCACGACGGGCTTCGCGATCAGCAGGTCGTTGTCGAGGACCTGGAAGAACGACGTGAACAGCCCGCTCGCGCCCGCCTTGTAGACGGGGGTGCTCGCGACGATGCCGTCCGCGTGCTGCAGCGCGGTGACCGCCTTCTGCAGCTTGGCGCCGACGTGGTTCGACACCAGCGCGTTCGCGATCTCGCCGGCGAGCTCGCGCAGTTCGACGGTCTGCACGGCGACGGTGAGCTGCTTGCGCTGCCCGAGGGCGGCGACGCGCTGGGCGACGCGGTCGGCGAGCAGGCGGGTGGACGACGGGTCGCTCGTGCCGGCGGACACCACCACGAGCTGGAACTGTGCGGTCATCTCTCCTCGTTCCCGGCCAGTTTGCCGGTGATCACTGCGAGCTGGTCGAGCTCTTCGGGACTCAGCACGCTCAGCGCGCGGGTGACGCTGCGGGCGTGCGGGCGGCCGATCTCGCGCTGGGCGGCCCGGCCGGCCGGGGTGAGCGACAGGCGCACACCCCGGCGGTCGCCGAGGTCGGGGCAGCGTTCGACCAGACCCCGGTCGACCAGGCGGTCGACCATGCGGGACAGGGCGGGCTGGCTCAGCAGCACGTGCCGGTTGAGCTCGCTCATCCTGAGCGGGCCGCCGCACTTCGACAGCTGGTAGAGCACGTCGTACTCCCGCATGGTCAGCTCGCCCCAGACGTCCTCCGCGTTGAACTGCTTCATCAGCACGGCGTAGGCCCTCATCAGGGACTCCCACGCCTCGTTCGCACGGGTCACTTCTCGTCCTGGTACGGCGAGCCACCCGTGACGTTGTCACCCCGGTTGGCGTTCGGCCTGGGCTGACGGGCGGGCTTGTCGCCGTACTTGTCCCGGAGGCGACCGGCGTGCGTCGGCGGCTTGGCGGTCTCGGGGTCCTGCCGCGACTCCATCTCCTTGCGCAGCACCGGGACGACCTCCTCGCCGAGCAGGTCGAGCTGGTTCAGCACGGTCTTGAGCGGCAGGCCCGCGTGGTCCATCAGGAACATCTGGCGCTGGTAGTCGCCGAAGTGCTCGCGGAAGGTCAGCGTCTTGTCGATGACCTCCTGCGGGCTGCCGACCGACAGCGGTGTCTGCTCCATGAAGTCCTCCATCCGCGGCCCGTGGCCGTAGACGGGGGCCTCGTTGAAGTACGGGCGGAACTCGTCGAGCGCGTCCTGCGACCGCTTGGCGATGTACGCCTGGCCGCCGAGACCGACGATCGCCTGCTTCTCCGTGCCGTGGCCGTAGTGCGCGTACCGCTGCCGGTAGAACTTGATCAGCCGCATGTAGTGCTCCTTCGGCCAGAAGATGTTGTTCGCGAAGAAGCCGTCGCCGTAGTAGGCGGCCTGCTCCGCGATCTCCGGCGTTCGGATCGACCCGTGCCACACGAACGGCGGCAGGTCGTCGAGCGGCCGCGGCGTGGAGGTGAAGCCCTGCAGCGGGGTGCGGAACTTGCCCTCCCAGTCCACGACGTCCTCGCGCCACAACCGGTGCAGCAGGTTGTAGTTCTCGAGCGCGAGCGGCAGGCTCTGCCGGATGTCCGCCCCGAACCACGGGTAGACCGGCGCGGTGTTGCCGCGGCCCAGCATCAGGTCCATGCGGCCCTTCGCCAGGTGCTGCAGCATCGCGTACTCCTCGGCGATGCGCACCGGGTCGTTCGTCGTGATCAGCGTCGTCGCGGTGCTGACGATGAGCTTCCTGGTCTTCGCGGCGATGTGGCTGAGCAGCGTCGTCGGCGCGGACGAGAAGAACGGCGGGTTGTGGTGCTCGCCGATCGCGAACACGTCGAGCCCGACCTCCTCGGCCTTCTCCGCGATCTGGACGATCGCGTCGATCCGCTCGGCCTCGCTCGGGGTCTCGCCGCTCACCGGGTCCCTGGTGATGTCGCTCACCGAGAAGATTCCGAACTGCACGGTCCCCGCCTCCTTCTGTCCTCGTGATTCATGCGTTTGCATCTACCTTAACGCAGGGGGTGGTCGGGTATTCCCGCTGTGCTGGTTGGTTGGGGCGGGCTGGTGCTCGGCTTGGTGCTCTCGTTGGGTGGTCGGGTGAGGTGGTCGGGTTCCTGTTTACTGCTCGGGGCTCCGCCCCGGACCCCGCCAGCTGATCAAAGACCGGCCAGCGCCGTTCGTGGGTTGATGGCACGCCTGTTTCGTTGGGCGGCTTGCTGTTGCGTTGGTTCGTGCGTCTGGGGTGGGGTGGTCCCGTCACGAGCAGCGCAGGAGGCAGCCACACCCGAGGGGTCAGGTCAAGTCGACGAAAAG
>NZ_JBHXCW010000278.1:0-9293 GCF_042725365.1 Lentzea sp. NPDC060358
GGCACACGGGCGTGAAGGGCTGATCGCCCGAGCCGCGCGACCGGTGCGGCTCGGGCGGACGCCTACCGGTAGCGCGGGTGCGTGGTGTGCCACTCGAAACCGCCGGCCATCCAGGCCTTGGTGCCCTTCAGGAACCGGTGCAGCTCCACCGACGGGATCGCGAGCAGCTCCCGGTGCCCGGCCTCGAAGTCGCGCACCAGCTGGTTGTGCAGCTCCACGGTCCGCTCGGTCGCCTCGGCGATCGAGCACCCGCGGTCGGCGGCGATCTGCAGCACCATGTTGCAGACCGGCACCTCGTCGGCCGCGTCCTTCTCCACCGACACCAGGTCGTTCACGATCACCGACGCGGTGCCGGCGGCGGTGAGCAGCTGCCGGACGCGCGGGTCGTAGTACAGCGGCGCGGGCAGCTCGTAGCCGCCGACGGCGTCGATGAGCGTCATCGACGTGTAGAAGGTGTCGTGCTGGCGCGTCGCGAGGTACTGCCACGCCGGCGGGTAGTCGCCGGTGTGGCGCCAGGCCGCGTACGACGTCCACGACACGAACATCGCGAACGTCGAGTAGCAGACGCGTTGCACGACGGCCGGTGTGCTGCGGGACGCCAGGTGCGCGATGCCCGAGCGCAGGCCGACGAGCACCGGGTCGGCCGCCAGGGTCTCCTCGAGCTCCACCGTGAACTCGGCGGCGGGCGCCACCGGGTCCATCGCGGCCATCGCGAGTGCGAGGCGCGGCGGCAGCTCGGCCGGCACGGCGCCCATCTCGGTGCTGTCGGCGTAGAGGTCGTCGGCCGCCCACCACGCCGCGTTGAGCTTCGCGGCGATCAGCAGCTGCTCGACGTCGCTCGTGTCGACGTGGGTGAGCACCGCGAGGCGGCCGAACATGCCGCCCAGGAACCGTTCCGGTTCCTCGAAACCGCACTCGCCGGCCCACGCCACCAGCCGCTCGTCCACGGCGGCCGCCAGCAGGGCGTCCTCGCGTTCGAGCACCGGCACGTACAGCGGCGGCGCCGTGCCGTCGCCCCACGGCCGTTCGGCGTAGCCGGGTTCGGGAGGCAGCTCGACGGCCTCGGGCCGCCCGAGCCGGGCAGCGGAGGTGCCCAGCCCGGACGGCCCGGTGAGGAGGTCTTTCACATCGGTCACGGCTGCGTCAGATCCGGTCGGCGACGATCAGCAGGTAGTGGAAGCTGCCCTCCTTGTACGCGGTGAGGAACGGGTCCTCGACGCCGGTCGCGACCGACGACTGGGCGCGCAGCTCCCAGTACGGGATGGTGTCCGGCGTCAGGTCGACGACGCTGATCGGCACGAACCCGTTGTCCGCCAGCGCGCGGAAGTACTCGCTGCGCGGGTGGATGTTGCAGATGTAGTGCTGGTCGATCTGGCTCACGGCCCGCGACCGCAGACCCGTCAGGTCGTTGGAGCACCCGGTGATGCAGACGTACCGGCCGCCGGGCGCGATCAGGCGCGCGAACTCGCCGTACAGCTGCTGGAGGTCCACGTACATCGTGGTCTCGTTGGTCCAGATGCCGTTGAACGAGCCGGTCTCGAAGCCGGTGTCGAGCATGTTCTTGAAGTGGAACCGCACCTGGTCGGCGACACCGCGGTCGGCGGCCTGGGCGTTCGCGAACGCCACCTGCTCCTCGGAGATGCTGACGCCGTCGATGCGGGCGCCGAAGCGGGCGTTGGCCATGAAGCTCGTGCCGCCGCGGCCGGACCCGCCGTCCATCAGGTGCGGGTTCGCCGGCAACTCGCCGAACGCGTCGAGCAGCACCTCGGCCTGCGCGGTCTCCAGCCGGTGCATCTCGGCGATCATCGCCTGGTCGCGCACCGCGGCGGGCGCCTGCAGCACCGCCGGGTCGTACTGGCCGAGCCCGTAGTGGTGGTGGTACAGCCCGTCCACCTCACCGAGCTTGATGTTGACCGGGTCCTTCTCCCTGTTCCAGTAGTCCGCGACGGAACGCTGGTAGTCGGTGCGCAGAACCGGCTTCACAGTGGGGCTCGCCATGACCTGAGGGGCTCCTGTTCGTGGAAAAGCAAACTGCCGAACAGACACTGACCTTTGCAGCATTCGGCCCACTCTGCGATCCGCCGTTCAGGCTTGGTTCGGACACGAACGGGTAAGCCGGACAGCGCACCGGAGTCGTCGGCGCGCCACCCCCTAGCAAGATCGCGGCACCCCGTTCGTGGGGTCTGCGTGCACTACCGGATGACAGTCGGGGCGAGCTCCACGCCGACCGGCCGGAAATCCGGGTCCCGCCCGCCGCACGGGCTTCGCCGGCTCCCGCAGTCAGGCGACCTGGCGCAGCGCCCGCACTTCCTCGCGCAACGCCCGGACCTCCCGCACCAGCAGGTCGTCGTGCGCGGCCGAGCGGGGCGCGGGCACCGCCACCTCCTCCTGCATCGCGCTGCACACGACGGCGATGAAGAGGTTGAGCATCGTGAACGTGCCGACCATCAGGTAGACGAGGAAGAAGATCCACGCGTACGGCTTGTGCTCCATCAGGTCGCGCATCACGTCGGACCAGCCGTCGCCGGTGGTCAGCTGGAAGAGCGTCAGCAGCGTCGGCCCGAGGCCGGAGAAGCGCGGGTCGCCGGTGTCGCCGAACAGGTTGCTCGCGATCACCCCGCCGACGTAGACGAGCAGCACCAGCAGACCCGACAGCGAGACCAGGCCGGGGATCGAGCGGACCAGCGCCGTGACGACCCGGCGCATGCTCGGCACCATCGCGACGAGCCGCAGCGCCCGCAGGATGCGCAGGCTGCGCAGCACGGACAGCGGGCCGGCGGTCGGGATCAGGGCGATGGCCACGATCACGAAGTCGAAGACGTTCCACGGGTCGCGGAAGAACCGCCAGCCGAAGGCGTACAGCCGCGCGGCCAGCTCGGCGGCGAAGATCGCGAGCGCGAGGCGGTCGATCGTCGTGAGGACCGTCCCGTGGCGCGCGTGCAGGACGGTCGACGTCTCCGCGCCCAGCGTGATCGCGTTGACGACGATCACGCCGATGATGAAGAACTGGAACCGGTTGCTCTCCACCAGCTCGCCCACGCGGGCGCGCGCCATCTTCACTTGCTGCTCCTACGACAGGGGTTTTGATGTCTATCGGCCGTGGGGCGGGTCCAGCTGATCACCCGGTCGTGTTGATCAGCTCCGGCCGGGCGACGTCAGGGGGTCCGTCAGGGGTTCTCCCGACGACGGGCGCGCGTGGCGGACCTAGCGTCGTCGGCAGTCCGTCCCCGAGCACGCCCTGGAGGAACCAGTGCCGAGACGTCCAGCCGGTCTCACCCGTCGTGGCCTCCTCACCTCCGCCTCGGCGGCCCTGGCGCTGACGGCCCTCGGGCCGCCGGCCAGGGCCCAGGCCACTCCTGGGTGGTCGTGGCAGTTCTTCACCTACGGCAACGACATCTGGCAGCGCGCCTGCTGGAACGACACCGAGCAGTTCGACTACCGCCTCGGCGGCGGGGGCTGCGTGCGCGAGATGCGGTACTGCCCGGAGACCTACCGCCCGCTGCTGTCCCCCACCTTCCAGGGGGAGGAGACCGACCGGGTGGTGCAGGCCGTCCTGTGGGCGCTCAACGTGGAGGGCACCTCCTCCGCGCCCGACCGGCGCTGGAACGTCAACCAGGCGGGCACCGGCGCCGGGGTGTTCTCCCGGACCGTGGCGGTCGAACGGCTCAGCGACACCACCACCGACGTCTGGACCATCGCCGACCGGCAGTGGCAGCCGCAGCTGGACACCGACTTCGCCGGTTCCGACCCGGTGCCCCAGCTCACCCGCTACACCCGGCTCGCCGGCGGGGGCGGCGGCCTGCAGATCCGCCGCGTGCTGCGCCTGCCCCGGATCGTGAGGTGGGGCTCGGCCGTCCCCGGCGTCGAGTTCTACCTGGAGAACTGGCTGCCGTTCCTGCGCTCGTCCGACGCCTTCGACGCCGTGGCGTTCAGCCTGAACGCCGACGGCAGCCCGGCCGAGTGGTACCGGGCCGGCTACAACATCCCGGTCTACCCGTGGACTCCCGCCACCGACACCAGCGGGTACGCCGTCGTGTTCCGGGAGAACGCCACCGCGACCCGGCCCGACGTCGCCGTCGTGCACTCGGCGAAGGCCGGGGTGACGTCGTCGACCACGGCGAGGATGGTCAGCGTCCGCAACTCGATGGACTGGGACACCGGGATCGGTGTCCTGCCGGGCGTCCGGGTCTTCGGCGGCGAGGCGGGCAGCATCCTCGACTACACGCTGCGGATCGTTCCCAACGGCGGCACCAGCGCCGGACTCGTCTCCAACCTCACCGCCCAGTCCGCCGCGGTGCCGGCGCCGGTCCTCTACGGACCCGGCCACACCTTCGGCGGCGAACTGTCCACAGTGGTCGACCGGTTGCGCTTCTGCGTGACCTCTCCCGCCGGCACGCGGACCGGCAACCTGGCCCCGTTGCTGCGCTGACCGGTATCACCGGCCCGCCTGGTCCAGCGCGGCCTGCAGCGAGGAGACGTAGCCCTCGCTCGTGACCGTGGCCCCGCTGACGGTGTCGATGTCGGCGCTCTGCGCGGTCAGCGTCTCCTGCACCAGGATCGGCAGCGCGCGGGCGTTGATCTGCTGGTCCTTCCGGTTGCCGTCCGGGTGCACGGGCACCGTGACGGCGGTGATCTTGCCGCCGTCGAGGGTCACCCGCACCTGGACGGGACCCCAGCGGGTGTCCACGGCGGGACCGGTGACGGTGCCGGCACCACCGGAGGCCGCGGCCGGCTGCGGGGCGGCCGCGGTCATCGGTCCCGCCAGCGACGTGCGGTAGCCGAACAGCAGCGCCACGGCCGTCACCGTGCCGAGGAGCCACACGAGGATGCGCTTCACCGGGTCACCACCTGAACTCCTCGACGTGGATCCGTTCCTCCGGCACGCCCGCGGCGACCGCCGCCCGGCGCACCGATTCCGCCCACGGCGCCGGACCGCACACGTAGACGTCGCGCTCGGCGATGTCGGGCACCAGGTGCCGCAACGCCGTCAGGTCGTCGACCGGCACGCCGTCGCCCAGCCACGACCCCGCGGACCTCCGGTGCCCCGGCAGGTCGACGACGCGCAGACCCCGTTCGCGGGCCAGCACGTCCAGCTCCCCGGCGAACAACGGCCGGCCGGTGAAGCGGTGCAGCAGAACCGCCTCGCCCGGCGCGTAGTCGAGCCCCTCCGCCAGCGCGCGCAACGGCGCCACGCCGACCCCGGCACCGACCAGCGCGACGCCGTGCCGCGTGCGGGCCCGGTCGGTGAGCCTGCCGAACGGTCCCTCGAACAGCACCGGCGTGCCGGGACGCACGCCGCGCAACGCGGCACTGCCGTCGCCGAGCGCCCGCACGGTGATCCGCAGGCTGCGCCCGTCGGGAGCGGCGGACAGCGAGTACGGGTTGCCGCGCGTCCACCCGGCCCTGCCGAGGAACCGCCAGCCGAGGAACTGCCCCGCCCGCACCGGCAACCGGTGCAGGCCCCGCCCGGTGAGGTAGACCGACACGACGTCGTCGGCCTCGGGCACGACCGACGTCACCCGCAGCCGGTGCCGGGCGTTGCGCCACAACGGAATCCCGACCCGCCACACCAGCACGGCGACCGCGGCGGCGGCCCACAGCCCCCACCAGTAGACGGTGGCGGCGGTCGAGGTGAGGAACTCCTGCCCGGTCCAGAGCTGATGTGGCACCGCGAGACCGGCGCCGAGATAGCCGTAGAGGTGCAACAGGTGCCACGACTCGTAGCGCAGCTTCTTCCGCGCCCTCCTGACGCTCGTGACGACCACCAGGACTAGACACGCGGTGCCCGCCAGGGCCAGCAACATCGCCGGGTAGTCGGTGGTCAGCTCCCAGAACTCGCCGAGCGTCGCCGTGAGGTCGCCGGCCGCGTAGCCCCACGTGATCAGCACGAGGTGCGCCAGCACGAGGGTGAACGACGTGAAGCCGACCAGCCGGTGCACCGCGACCAGCCGGTCCTGCCCGAAGGCCCGTTCCAGCACCGGCAGCCGGGCCATCAGCAGCACCTGCACGAGCAGCAGGTCCGACCCGAGCAGGCCGGTGAGCCGCCCCGCCGAGTCCAGCCCGGTCTCCCAGCCGCCGAGGTCGGTGAGCCCGCCACCGGCCGCCCACCAGTAGCTGACGAGCCCCAGCCCGCCCCAGAACGCCGCGGTGGCGGCGACGCGCGCACCGGCATCGGCGGGCCGTCTTCGTGCGACGGCGAGGGCCGCGGTCATGTCCCCTGCCCGTCCGGTGCCGTGCCGAGGCTCCCGTCGCCGCGGTCCCGCCGGCCGTCGGGGACCCCGTCCTGGCCGGACACCTGGCCGGGGTCCTGCCGCACCTGGCTCGTGCCGTCGCCGCCCACCGCGAGCCCGAGCGCGAACCCGCCCAGCCCGGTGAGCACGGCGAGCCCGAGCGCGCCCGCGACGACCGGGCCGGTGAGCCACCGCCCCCGCACGACGGGCGCGGCCGGTGGCGCGGGCGGCCGGACGGCCCCGGATCCCGGTTCCCACCGGGATCCGCTGGTCGTGCTCGTCTCGACGTTCATGGGGCGCTCCTTCGCTCTCGACGCGCTCCATGCTCGGTGGCGAGGCTGAGCGCAGCTCCAGAGCCAGCTGTGAGTCGGCTGAACCGCCTACGATCACCGGCGTGAGCAATGTCGAGGCCGAGCCGGCAGAACTGACCTGCACCTCCACCCCCGGTGGTGTCGAGGTCCTGACCCCGCGCGACGTCCCGCTGGGCGGCCCGCGCGCCATGTCCGTGCGCCGCACGCTGCCCCAGAAGCAGCGCTCGCTGATCGGCGCGTGGTGCTTCTGCGACCACTACGGTCCCGACGAGGTCCGCATGGACGTCGCCCCGCACCCGCACACCGGGCTGCAGACCGTGAGCTGGCTCTTCACCGGCGAGATCGAGCACCGCGACAGCCTCGGCGTCCACGCGTTCGTCCGCCCCGGTGAGCTGAACCTGATGACCGGTGGCCGCGGCATCTGCCACTCCGAGGTCTCCACCCCGGACTCCGCGGTGCTGCACGGCGTCCAGCTGTGGCTGGCCCTGCCCGACTCCCACCGCGACGCCCCGCGCGACTTCCAGCACCACGTCCCGGAGACCGTCGAACGCGACGGCGCCGCGATCCGCGTGTTCCTCGGCTCCCTGGCGGGCTCGGCCTCCCCCGTCACCACGTTCACCCCGCTGCTGGGCGCCGAGATCGTGCTGCCCGCGGGCACGACCCTGACGCTCGACGTGTCGCCGTCGTTCGAACACGGCGTCCTGCTCGACACCGGCGACGCGCACCTGACCGGGACGGCGCTGAGCCCCGGCGACCTCGGTTACGTCGGCACCGGACGCACCACCCTCACGTTGTCGTCGGAGCGGGGCGCGCGGCTCGTGCTGCTCGGCGGCGAGCCGTTCGGCGAGGAGATCGTGATGTGGTGGAACTTCGTGGGCCGCACCCACGACGAGATCGCCGCGTACCGCGACGAGTGGCAGGCGGAGACGGACAGGTTCGGCCGCGTCGAGGGCTACCCGGGCTCCCGACTGCCCGCGCCCCCGCTGCCCGGTGGCCGGCTGCGACCGCGCGGCAACCCGGCGTGAGAGCGCGGTCACCCATCGCGGCGAACCAACTCTGCAACGCCACCACCGAGACTGCTCCGAACGGCCGCAACACCGTCTCGACACGACCGCCCTCCAGCACCCCGCGAGCCCGCCCTGCGCCTGGCACCGAGCCACTGCAACGACAACAAAACACCAGGTCAGCCGTCCCGGTGACGCAAATCTCAACGAAAGTGAACGCTTGGACGGCGGATCTCATACTTCAGGCCCATTGAAAATCACGTTCCGATCGCATTTCCTGAGCGAGGCATCCACGGGGGCTGCCAGGCGTCTTAGGGGGCATGAAGAACGTGACACGAGTGGGCGCGGAGTCTGTCTTCGCCTTCATCGCACCCTCGGGGCGCCCGCTCCCCGTCGAGGTCGAACTGGGCTACCGCGCCGAGGACCCGCACGCGGTGACCATGACGTTCCGCATGGGGCGCCAGGAAACCGTGTGGCTCGTGAGCCGCGACCTGCTGGCCGACGGCCTGATCACCACGAGCGGCGCGGGCGACGTGCGCCTGCGCCCGCACAACAGCACCACGGCCGTGCTCGAGCTGCGCTCCGACGTGTCGCACGCGATCTTCCACGTGCAGTCGTCCGAGCTCCAGGAGTTCCTGAACTCCACCTACGACGTCGTCGCGCCGGGCCACGAGAACGACTACTTCGACTTCGACGCGGAACTGCGCAAGCTCCTCGACTGACGGGCCCGTTCTCACCCGAACGAGTCCGTACCGTGGACCTGTTCCAACGCCTAGCGTCGGCCGGGTGACCACCACGAGCTCCACCGCTTACAGCCGCGACCTGGGCGACGAACTGCGCCGCCTGCGGCAGAGGTTCACCGGCCTGCGAGGCCGCGGCCTGGCCGTCCAGCTGGGCTGGGACCCCAGCAAGGTCTCCAACCTCGAACACGGCAAGATCAGGGCCAGCGACGTCGACCTGGCCCAGTACCTCACCGCGTGCGGCAAGGACATCGACTTCCTCGAGGACTTCCTCCGCCGCCACCACAACGCCTTCGACCCGTACCTGGCCCAGGCCCCGGACCACGTCCGCACCCTGGCGCTGGCGGAGTCGAGCGCCACCAGGATCACGGCCTACGACGTCCTGACCGTGAACAGCCTGCTGCGCACCCCGCCCTACGAGCGAGCCCTCCGGTCCGGCACCACGGCCACCCGGCCGGAAGCCGACGACAGGCAGGCGGTCCTGCGCCGCCCCACCCGCCCGGACTGCGTCTTCTACCTCCACGAACTGGCCCTGCACCTGCGCCCGGGCACCCCGCAGGTGATGGAGGACCAGTACCTCTGGCTGCAGGCGAACGCGAACATCGTGCGAATAATCCCGGCAGACGCCACCACGGCCGCGCTCCGCTCCCCCTGCACCCTCTTCGAGTTCGAGCGGGCCCAGCCGGTCGTGTACGTGGAGACGGACCTGGCCAAGGTCTTCGCCCAGGACGAGGCAGCGGTGGCGACGACCAGAGCCCTCTTCGACCACCTGGACGCAGTGGCCCTGGACGAACACCAGTCGAGGCGCAAGCTGGCCGAATACCGAGGCCCCACCCCGCTACGAGCCTTGGCGAGGTCGCACTAGCGAGCCCAACGCGAGCCGAAGGCGAGCCCGGACGCGAAGCCGAAGGCGAGCCCAAGCGATGGCGAAGCCGAGCAGTCCCGAGCGCAGCGAGGCGCGGTGGTGGCTCCCCCGTCTAGCGCGACTCAGCACTCGCTGCATGCGAG
>NZ_JBHXCW010000279.1:0-9280 GCF_042725365.1 Lentzea sp. NPDC060358
GTCCTGTATCGGACAGGCGGCTTCGGTGCGTCTTGTGCTCTTCCGAACACCGTCAGTAGCTTCGCCGCATGGGGAAACTGGCCGTAGCGGCGCTGTTGCTCTTCGTGGCCGGGTGCTCCGGCGGTTCCGGCGCCGTCCCCGGCGGGGCGGGCAAGCTCGAAGCCTTGCTGGCCAAGGCACCCGTGTACGCGGGCCAGGTGACGCCCGGCTCGGCCGTGGACCGCATCCGCGCGCGCGGCAAGCTCGTGATCGGCGGTTCCCAGGACGCCCCGCTGCTCTCGCAGCTCGACCCGGTCAGCGGCGAGCTCACCGGGTTCGACGCCTACCTCGGCAAGCTCCTCGCGCGGTACCTCCTCGGCGAGCCGGACACCGAGCTGCTCAGCGCGACCTCCGAGACGCGCGAACCGTTGCTGTCCAACGGCACCGTCGACGTGATCATCCAGACCTACACGATCACGCCCGCGCGCCGGGAGCGCGTCTCGTTCGCGGGCCCGTACTACCGGTCCGGCCAGTCGATCGCCGTGCGCAAGGGCACTACCGGCATCGCGACACCCGCCGGCCTCGCCGGGAAGACGGTGATCGTCGGCGCGAACACGCCGGGCGTCAAGGCGGTGCGCGACGCGGCCCCGACCGCGCGGATCGTCGAGTTCGGCTCCGACCCCGAGTGCCTGACCGCGCTGAAGCAGGGCCGCGGCGAGGCCTACGTGCAGGACCAGGCGATCCTGGTGGCCGACGCGTCGAAGGACGGCGAGCTGCAGCTCGTCGGCGAGCCGTTCACCGAGGACCCGTACGGCATCGGCATCAGGCACGGCGACGCGGAGTTCACCGCGGTCGTCAACGACTGGCTGCGCGAGATCGGCGAGTCCGGCCTGTGGCAGGACGTGTGGAGGCAGACGATCGGGACCGTGGTCACCGGCGACGCTCCGGCGCCTCCCGCGATCGCCTCATGAGCCTTGTCCTCGAAGGCTTTCTCACCACGGTCGCCCTGACCCTGCTGTCGTTCGCCGCGGCGCTGCTCGTCGGGCTCGTGGTCGCGGTGCTGAGGATCGTGCCCGTGCCGCTGCTGCGCGGGGCCGGCGCGGTCTACGTCGAGGTGTGGCGCAACGTCCCGCTGCTCGCGTGGCTGGTGCTGTTCGTGTTCGGGCTGCCCGAGGTGGGCCTCACGATGCCGCTGTTCTGGACGGCGTTCGCCGCGATCGCCCTGTACGAGGCCGCCTTCGTGGCGGAGGCGCTGCGGTCGGGGGTGAACTCCGTCGCCACCGGGCAGGGCGAGGCCGCGCGGGCGCTGGGGTTGTCGGTGCGGCAGTCGCTGCGCCACGTCGTGCTGCCGCAGGCCGCCCGGCGCGTGGTGCAGCCGCTCGCGAACATCGCGATCGCGCTGACGATGGCGACGGCGCTGGCCGGGGCGGTCGGCGTGGTGGACCTGACCCGCGCGGCACAGCGGATCAACCTGGAGCTGGCCCAGCCGCTGCTGGTCTTCACCGGTGCCGGCCTTTGCTACCTGGTGCTGGCGGCCGGCATCGGGCTCGGGGCGCGGGCGCTGGAACGGCGGCTGGCCTGATGTTCGACGCCCCCGGTCCCCGCGGCCGCCGCCGCGTCCGCCTGGCCACGGTGGTGACCGCCGCCGTGCTCCTGGGGCTGGTGGCACTGGGGTTGCGGCAGTTCGCGGCCGGCGGGCAGCTCGACGCCGAACGCTGGCGGCCGTACCTGACCTGGCCCGTGTGGCGTTACCTGCTCGACGGCCTGGGGTCGACGGTGCTGGCGGCGTGCGCGACCGGGGTGCTGGCGATGGCGGGCGGGTTGCTGCTCGCGTTGCGGCCCAACCGGTTCACCCGCGGCTACGCCGAGGTGATGCGCACGGTCCCGGTGCTGCTGCTCGTGTACGTCATGTTGTTCGTGCTGCCGTCGTTCGGCGTGGACCTGCCGTTGTTCTGGAAGCTCGTGGTGCCGCTGGCGTTGTCGCACGCGGCCTCGTACGCCGTGGTCTTCCGCGCCGGTGTGTCGTCGGTCGACCCCGGCCAGCGCGAGGCGGGCCTGTCGCTCGGCATGGCGGACGGGGTCGTGACGCGGTTCGTCGTGCTGCCCCAGGCGGTCCGGCACATGGCGCCGTTGCTCGTGACCCAGGCCGTGAGCCTGCTGAAGGACACCTCGCTGGGCTACGTCGTGTCCTACGCGGAGTTGTTGTTCAACGGCCGGGTGCTCGCGAACTACAACGGCCTGCTGATCCAGACGTTCCTCGTCGTCGCGTTCGTCTACCTCGTGGTCAACCTGGCGCTGTCCCGGCTGGCGCACCGGCTGGAGGCCACCCGTGCCCGCACTGCTCGCTGAGGTCACCCGGTCCGGTTTCGTCGAAAGCCTGCACCACGGCAGCGTCGTCGGGCTGCTGCCGTCCGGTGAGACCGGGATCTCCCTCGGGTCCGTCGAGGACGTGGTGCTGCCGCGGTCGTGCCTGAAACCGTTCCAGGCGTTGGCCTGCCTGTCCGCGGGAGCGCCGCTGGCGGGGCCGGCGCTCGCGATCGCCGCCGGGTCGCACACGGGGGAGGACCGGCACGCCGAGCTGGTGGTGCGGGTGCTGGGCGGGCTGCCCGGAGGGGCGTTGCGCTGCCCCGCCTCCTGGCCGGAGGACGAGCAGACGCGGCAACGGCTGAGCGAGCCGTCACGGATGCGGATGAACTGCTCCGGCAAGCACGCGGCGATGCTCGCGGCGTGCGTGGCGGCGCGGTGGCCGACGCGGACCTACCTGGAGCCCGCGCACCCGTTGCAGCAAAAGGTGTTGCGCACGGTCGAGGAGCTGTCCGGGGAGACTGTCGTGCACACGGCGGTCGACGGGTGCGGTGCGCCGGTGTACGGGGTCTCGTTGCACGGCTTGGCGCGCGCGATGCAGGGGCTCGTGCGCACCCCCGTCGCCGAGGCCATGCGGCGTTTTCCCGAGTACGTCGGGGGAACCGGGCACGTGAACACCGTCGTGATGCAGCTGCTGCCGGACGTGGTGGCCAAGGGCGGCGCCGAGGGCGTGCTGGTGCTGGCGACGGCGGCGGGGCACGCGGTGGCGGTGAAGGTGCTCGACGGCAGTCCCCGTGCCACCACGGCGATCGGGCTCACGGCGCTGGCGGCGCTGGGGTACGACGTGTCGCCCGCGGGGGAACACCTGTCGGTGCCGGTGCTCGGCGGCGGGCAGGTCGTCGGTGAGGTGCGGGTGGTGTTCTAGAACTCGGGCGGGACGTCGAGCATGCCGAGCTGCGCCATGACGGTCGCGGTGTCGCCGTAGATCCGCTGGCAGATCAGGACGTCCTTGTCGAACAGGAAGAACCCGGCCATCCTGACCTTGAAGCTGCGGCCGGTGACCTCCT
The DNA here is from genome assembly GCF_042725365.1 of Lentzea sp. NPDC060358. NCBI lineage: Bacteria > Bacillati > Actinomycetota > Actinomycetes > Pseudonocardiales > Pseudonocardiaceae > Lentzea > Lentzea sp. NPDC060358. Next base: position 3,351 of record NZ_JBHXCW010000279.1, read on the forward strand.
CGCCGGTGAGGCTGCCGAGGTGCGTGCCCTGGAGCTCGAACTCGACGATCACGGCGTCGTCGGCGTGGTGGACGTCGACCACGAGGGTGCGCTGGTCGGGGAACGCCGCGCGGGTGCGCTGCCAGTACGCGCGCACCTCGTCCACGCCGTCGAAGACCTGACCGGAAGCCATGATCTCGTAGCGGGGGCGGGGGAAGGTGGTCAAGGAGGCGTCGAAGTCGTGGTCGTTCTGCGACTCCACGTGCTCCAGGACGATCGCCTCGCGCAGCGCTCTGAGCGCCTTGGACTCGGTCATGCCGACGGATCTCCCTGCGTACGCCGTGCGTCGCGAGGAAGCTACTCCACGTCACGCGGTCTTCGCCAGTGTCCGCGCGGTGCGCCGCACGACCCGCGACCAGGAGCCCGAGTCGGGGCTGGAACTCCTGGTCGCGGCGCTGGAGAGGACCTAGCAGCCGATCCTCAGGTCACCCCAGTCGGCGTGGTCGTAGGCGTTGCCGTTGCCGCCGTCGGTGACGACCAGGCGGACGACCGCGGCCCCGGAGACGTCGGCCTCCAGCGGTCTCGCGGCGTCGGTGGCGGTGACCGGGCCGCTGTCGTGGACCTTCCTGCCGTCGGCCCAGACCTCGTAGGTCACGAGACTGGCGGGGTCGGCCTTGCGGTCGTCGATGCCGATGGTCGCGGTGACCTTCGCGCAGGCGCCGCCGGTGTAGTACTCGATCCGCGCGGGGGCGTGCGTGCCCAGGCCCTTCGCGAACACCGTGCCGCGAAGGGTGATCGGGCCGCCGTCGCCGGTGCCGGTCTCGCCGTTGGTCGTGTCGGTCTCGACGGGACCCCAGCCGTTGGCGCTGCGCAACCACTTCAGGTCGCTGAGGAACCGCTCGCCCTGCGGGGCCGCGCCGGGGACCAGCGCCTCGACGGAGTGCTTCCTGTGCACCGGGTCGTGCTCGTGCGGGGAGCGGAAGGCGAAGCTCGCGTCGATCGGGACCCGGCCCTCCCGCGCGGTCGCCGGGACGGTGACGCGCCAGGTGGTGGTGAACGCCCTGCGGCCGGCGAGGACGGCGGTGGAGGCCGGTGTGGCCGCCCTGGCCGTCCAGCCGTCCGGGACGCGCAGCTCGGCCCGCACCCCGGTGACCGGCAGGTGGCCGTCGTTGGTCACCGAGGTCGTGTAGGTGACCGTCTTGCCCGGCTGCACGATCGGCAGCGCGCCGGGGTAGAGGAGCTCGCCGGACGCGGCCGTGGCGACGGCGGGCGGGTAGCGGTACCAGTCGTTCGCCGCGCTCACGCGGAACATCGCCGAACCGTGCGCGGGGAGGTGCGCGGTGATCGTGCCGGCGGTGTGGGCGGTGGTCTTGGCCCAGAGGTCGCGGACCTTGTAGCCGGTCGCCCCGCCCAGCCCGAGCTCCGCCGCCGTGGCGGACGCGGTGACCGGGCTGTCGTTCTCGTTGAACAGCAGCACGGCCCGGTCGCCGCCGCTGAGCGGTTTCACGAGGACGTGCGTGCCGCCGTCGTCGCGGACGACCCTGCCCTGCACGCCGAGCTCGTCCTGGTTGACGGCGATGACCTCGCGGTTCTCCAGGATCTCGAACGTCTCCGGCGTGGCCCTGCGCAGGTCGGTGCCGATCAGCAGGAGTGCGGCCATGATCGACCAGAGGCCGAAGTGGCTGCGGTACTCGACGTCGGTCATGCCGCCGTTGCCGACCTCGAGCATGTCCGGGTCGTTCCAGTGGCCGGGGCCCGCGTGGTCGGCGAGCGCCATGTTCCGCTTCGCGATCGACAGCATGGAGTCCCACGTGTCGGTGATGTCGCCGGTGGTGCGCCAGAGGTGGCCGACGTCGCGCGCCCACTCCCACGGCTCGTTCTCGCCCCACTCGCAGATGCTGAACACGATGTCGCGGCCGGTGGCCTCGAGCGCGTCGCGCATCTTGGTGTAGCGGTACTTCGCGTCGACGCCCTGGTTGTTGCAGTTGTCGTACTTGAGGTAGTCGACGCCCCAGCTCGCGAACAGCCTGGCGTCCTGCTCCTCGTGGCCGAGGCCGCCGGGGAAACCGGTGTCGGCGCACGTCTTGGTGCCGGCGCTGGTGTAGATGCCGAGCTTCAGGCCCTTGCCGTGCACGTAGTCGGCGACGTGCTTGATGCCGTTGGGAAAACGCGCCGGGTCGGGGACGAGGTCGCCGTCCCCGTCGCGTTCGGGCAGGGCCCAGCAGTCGTCGAGGTTGACGTACTCGTAGCCCGCGTCCTTCAGGCCCCTGGTGACGAAGATGTCGGCGATGCCCTTGACCATGGCCTCGTCGAACTCGTCACGGCAGTGCGTGCTGTTCCAGTTGTTGAAGCCCATCGGCGGTGTGAGGGCGAGGCCGTCGTCCTTCCGGACGTGCTGGGCCTGGGCGGAGGGGGTGACGATCGCACCGGCGGCGACGAGGGCCACCACCGCCGCTGTGCGCCACTTCGATCTGCGTTGATCCACGTGCACGCGCTCCTCGTGACAAGGGACTCGTCAAGGCGGCGGCGGTCGTGCTCAAGACAGAACAAGTTCGAACACGATCAGACACATGGAAACGCCTGGCGCGGGTGGGCGTCAAGGGGCCGTCGGGCTCACGCGACGCCCACCCGTGCGGTCAGGGGCGCATCTCGTACCGGCCGGACAGCTCCTCGACCTGCTGCCAGACGGCGTCGAACCGGGCCTGGTCGGCGTGCGGCTTGCGGATCTGCGCGACGGCCCACCGCTGCTGGGCCTCGGTGCTGCTCGCCTTGCCGTGCAACGCCGTCGCGTACCCGGCGAAGTCGCGGACCAGGACGTCGAAGACCTGGTCGAGCACGTGCGCGTCGGTGCCGGTGATCTTGGCCTGCTCCAGCACCAGCTGGCCGTAGACGACCAGGGTGAAGAGGTGGCCGAGGTTCAGCAGGAAGTCGAGGTCCTTCTGCTGGGCCTCGTCGGGCGCGGCGGTCGCGAGCAGCGTCCTGACGGCCGCGGCCTGCTCGTGGAACAGCGCGACGTTGGGCAGGTGGGCGTGCTCGGCGTAGATCGGCTCCCAGTCGTGGAACTGGATCTTGCCGAGGCCGCGCGCGGGGCCCTGGTGCCAGAAGAAGTCGTCGTCGGTGGCGTCGTGGCGGGTCGGGACCTCCGCGTACGCCTTGGGGTTGAAGAAGTAGTTCGGCATGAACTTCAGCACCAGCGCGAGGTTCACGTGCACGGTGCCCTCGAGCTTGGGCAGTGCGCGGATGTCGGCGGTGGCGCGGGTGAAGTAGGTGTCCTTCTCGAAGCCCTTGGCGGCGATGACGTCCCAGAGCAGGTCGATGACGTGCTCGCCCTCGCTCGTGACCTTCATCTTGGTGATGGGGTTGAAGAGCAGGTAGCGGCGGTCGTCCTCGCCCGCGCTGCGGAAGTAGTCGACGGCGCGGTCCGAGAAGAGCTTCATCGCGGCGAGGCGGGCGTACGCGTCGACGAAGTTCTGCCGCACGTGCGGGAAGTCCGTGACCGGGTTGCCGTAGAGGATCCGGTTGTGGGCGTGGGTGATCGCCTCGTGGAACGAGTGCTCGCAGATGCCGATCGTCGCGGTGCAGAGGTTGAACTTGCCGACGTTGACGGTGTTCAGCGCGGCGGAGAAGGCCTCGGGGCCGCGGTGCAGGACGTCGGCGTCGGTGAGGGGGTAGTCCTCCAGGCGGAACTCGCTGACGAACATCTGGCTGTCCACGATGTTCTTGACCAGCTTGAAGTTCTCGTGCCGGCTGTCGACGGCGAAGAAGACGTAGTCGTCGCCCTGCTTGCCGAAGACGCTGACCATGCCGGCGACGTTGCCGTTGCCGATGTAGTACTTGCTGCCGTTGGCCACGTAGCCGTCGTCGGTCTTCGTGACGATCATGTCGGTGCTGTAGACGTCGGCGCCGTGCTCCTTCTCGGAGAGCCCGAACGCGAACACCGCGCCGCTGTCCAGGAGGTTTGCCGCCTTCTGCTTGGCCTCGGAGTTGCCGCTCATCCAGATCGGGCCGAGACCGAGCACCGTGACCTGCCAGGCGTACCAGTACTGCAGGCCGTAGAAGCCGAGCACCTCGCTGAACGCGGCGTTGCGGGCGGCGTCCCAGCGCCTGGTGCCGTCGACGCTGCTCGGCGTGCAGAAGGTGGCGAAGAGCTTCTCCCGCTTCACGAAGTCGAGGAACTCCGAGTACCAGACCTTGTCCTGCGCGTCGGCGATGAGCTGCCGCTTGCCGCGGGCCTCGAACCAGTCGACGGTCGCCCTGAGCAGGCGGCGGGTCTCGTCGTCGAGATGGGCCGGGTCGTAGTGGTTCGGGTCGAGCAGCACGGGGCGCCTCCTTCTCGTCTCCGCCGGACGCTACCAGTGAGTAACTTGTGGGTCTGCGTGGGGTTTCCCGCCTGTACGGAAATTGTCAGACCCCCGGCGTAACGTGCTCCGCATCACATCTTCCGGCAGGAGGTCTGGGCGAGATGACGGTGGTCGTGGCGATCGGGACGCGCAAGGGCCTGTGGCTGGCGCGCAGCGAGGACCGGGTGACGTGGGAGGTCGACGGGCCGCACCACGCGATGCAGGAGGTGTACGCGGTCGCGTTCGACACCCGCGAGGGCGTCCGGCTGCTCGCAGGCGTGGCGTCCCCGCACTTCGGCCCCGGCGTGTCGCTCTCGGACGACCTCGGTGCGTCCTGGGAGGAGTCGGCGTCGCCCCCGATCGCGTTCCCGGTGCAGGACGCGGCGCTCGAACGCGTGTGGCAGCTCCAGCCGGCCCCGGCCTCGCAACCGGGCGTGGTGTGGGCGGGCACCCAGCCGTCCGCGCTCTTCCGGTCGTCGGACGGCGGCCGCTCGTTCGAGTTCGTCGAGGGCCTGTGGAACCACCCGCACCGCACCGAGTGGGGCGCGGGCTTCGGCGGCCAGGCCGTCCACACGATCGTCCCGGACCCGGCCGACCCGGACCGGATGCTCGTGGCGATGTCGACCGGCGGCGTCTACCGCACCGCCGACGGCGGCAAGTCCTGGGAAGCGCGCAACAAGGGCATCAAGGCGTACTTCTTCCCGGACCCGTGGCCGGAGTTCGGCCAGTGCGTCCACAAGGTCGCGCAGCACCCGGCCGCGCCGTCCCGCTTCTACGCGCAGAACCACCACGGCGTGTACCGCAGCGACGACGGAGGCGACTCCTGGCAGTCCATCGCGGACGGCCTGCCCACCGACTTCGGCTTCGCGATGGTCGTCCACCCGCACGACCCGGACACCATCTTCACGTTCCCGATCGAAGCCGACGGCCGCCGCTTCCCGCCGGAGGGCAAGTGCCGCGTCTACCGCTCCCAGGACGCGGGCGCCTCCTGGGAAGCCCTCGGCGCGGGCCTGCCGGACAACTTCTGGACGGCCGTGATGCGCGACGCCCTGTGCACCGACGACGCCCCCGTGCCCGGCGTCTACTTCGGCTCCCGCTCGGGCGAGGTCTACGCGAGCCCGGACGAGGGCGAGACCTGGCACCGGGTGGCCGCCCACCTGCCGGACGTGATGTCGGTCCGGGCGGCGGTGATCCCGGCGTGAAGGTCACGGTCCTGATCCCGGGCGTCCTGCGAGGCGTCACCGAGGGCTCGTCGTCCGTCGAGGTCGACGTCCCCGAGCCGGCCACCCTGGGCACGGCCCTGGACGTCCTGGCCGGCACGTACCCCGGCCTGGACCGCAGACTGCGCGACGAACGCGCCGCCCTGCGCCGCTACGTGAACTTCTACGTCAACGGCGAGGAGTGCCGCGCCCTCGCGGGCCCGTCGACCCCGCTGCCGGCAGGCGCGGAGATCCAAATCCTGCCATCGGTGGCCGGGGGCTGAGCCCGAGGTCGATCCCAAAGCCGAGCCCAAAGCCGAGCCCGAGGTCGGGCCCGAGCCCGAGGTCGAGGCTGAGCACCGGTCGAGCCCAGGCGGGCCGGGGTGCGCCGATCCGGGGAGGTGGCGCGGGC